>JABIIH010000112.1 GCA_018649245.1 Rhodospirillaceae bacterium
CTTCTGTTTATTGGTAAAATAAATACGACTTCTATAGCTCATTTTAAACACTCCATCTTTCCTATTAAGATAAAGTGTTGCGTCGATCAGTTGAGACCACCACCCGAAAGCGGACATTAAACAGATAGGTCAAAGAGTCCGCTATTAGCCAAAAGCGGACATTAAAACTGGCACCGCCGCGGATGACCATGATGCGGACCCGGTGCAGTTTTCGTTGCCGCATATTGGCCGCAGCATCGATGTCGGATTCTATTCCCGGCGGCGTGAAATAAACTTAGACAGCAGTTTTTCTGTGCTCGGCTAACAATCAGATGAATTACCGCTTAACTAATGACACAACCAGGGGTGCAAATGCCATGATCACTAGAATTCGCGCCAATTGATGAGCGAGTACAAAGGTCACATCATATCCCAGGCCGAAGGCGACTAGCGACATTTCCGCAAAACCGCCGGGACCAAAGGCGAGGACCAAAATTTCGAATGGTTCATCGATGAACAGGAAGCCAATCATTGCGAACACAACTCCGATGACTAACATCAAAACCCCCACCATGACGCCATGAAAGAGCTTTCCAGCCACCTCCCTGAAATGAACCCCGAAGAACATGGCGCCGATACTGACGCCGATGACGAGGAGGGCGCATGAAATGACTCCGCTGGGAATATCCGTATCAACCTGGCCAGATAATTTAAGTGCAGCAACGCTGATCAAGGGGCCGAGAATAAACGGTGCTGGAAATCTCAACCATTTGGCAATGACATAGGATGTCGGCGCTACCACGGCCAGGAAGAGCAATGCCAAATAGTCCAGATTTGCCGATATGAAGCTCAAATTCATTGACGTGGGCGGGACATAGTCGGTAAAAATCCGGAAGGCCAAGGGAATGGCAAATATGACGATGATCAGGCGCATCGATTGGATCAAGGAAAATGTTTTGACATCTGCGCCATAGCTTTGAGCAAGGGCCAGCATGGACACCAATCCGCCTGGGGTAGCGCAGAAAAAAGCCGTCAGCGGATCAAGTTTGGCAACATGGATCAGATATAGTGCAATCATGGCTACGATGGCACCGGTGCAGATAACGACAAGAGCGATACTGGGAAGCCAATGAAGGAACTGCTCACCGATTTGGGCGGTAATCGTCAGGCCAAAAACGGCTCCTACAATCCAAAAACTTGGAAGCCGAAGCCAGTTCGGTATCCAAAGCCTGACGCCGCTCAACCCGGCGAGCGATGTGGTGAATATCGGCCCGATGATCCAGGGCAGCGGCAATGTTAGAAAGTTAAACAGAACCGCGCCCGCTAGTCCGATAGCGAGACCGGTTAGAAGTGACGCCCAATGCAGGCGGAATTGCTTGGCGCTGGCTCTTAACACATCAATCATCGGGCGGGGGCGTCTCTAGTATAGGTTAGAATTCCTCAAGAAAATCAATCACTTCTGGCAATTGCATTTTTCTCAACCGTATATTACGATCCTTACCGAGTATTCGAACTGCAAAGAGGTTACCCTCAAAGATCGAATTAAAAATCGTCAACACAGTGGGGAGGAAACTATGCCACGTCAATCATCTCATCGATATTTTGGAATATTAACAGCATTCGCCGTTACCGCAGTAATGGCTTTCGGAGCGGCTCCAGCATTCGCCGAATTTCCGGAAAAACCAATCAAATTGATCGTCGGCTTCCGCGCCGGCGGCAGCACTGACGCTTTAGCAACAGCTTTGGCGAAAGAAATGGAAGCCGTACTCGGCCAACCGGTAGTTAAGGAAGTCAAGGCTGGCGGCGGCGGCGGCAAGGCAGCAGCAGCGGCGAAACTGGCAGCCCCTGATGGCTATACTTTGGTTATGGCTGTCACGCCGACCTTTGCTTTCAACACGGCGGCCATCCCGAAAAAGACGCCTTACACCAAAGATGATTTCGATTATCTTGAAAGTGTGAGTAAGGCGCAAGAAGCCGTCTACGCCAAGGCCGATGCACCTTTTAAAACCTGGCGTGAAATGATCGCCTATGCCAAAAAAGGTAATAAGCTGACTTACGCGGCAGTAACGCCCTTCGACAAGCTGCTCGTTCGCTATATCAACAAGAAAGAAGGCGTGAATATTCGCACCATTCCCACCAAAGGTGGATCCGGTGCCCTCAAGAATATCATGGGCGGACATACGGATATGGGTTTCTCCGGCGGCACTCACATTAAGATGTTGGGTAAGAAGTCGATCAACGTTTTGGTCAGCCTGCGCGGCGAGCCCCTGCTTGATACGCCGAAAATCCCAACCTTGATGGATGTCGGCTACCCGATTACTTTCGAAGCCCACTTTATGCTGGCGGCGCCAAAGGGACTTCCAGCCAACGTCAAGAAGATTTTACTGAACGCCATCCATAAAGGCATCAACGGTCCGGCCGTGGCAAAAATTCTTAAAAAGTTGCCCTTCCCCAAAGAGCAACTTGGTCCTAAAGGGTTAACTGCCAGCATCGACGCTGCTTATGGGCGGTATGTGAAGATGGTCAAGTCGCTGAAATAACTTGAGACTCGTGGGGCGGCTTCGGTCGCCCCTCGATTTTATTCAATGCGTTTTACGGACCTGATTTCGAGTCTAGCACTGGTTCTTTTCGGTTTGGTTCTGGCGGTATGGGTGATTCCCGTTGAATCATTTCCGGGCGATCCGGGTGAGATGGCTCCGGCTTTTCTGCCAACCGTAGCAGCGGTCATTGTCGTTGCGCTGGCCGGCTTTCAGACAGTCATTGCTGTCGTGGGTCGAAAGACGCCACCGCTTGAATTTGATAAATTCTCAATTTTGTTTTTAATTGCTTCAGCCGTCGTGTTCGGGGTGGTTATCGCTCTGATAATGAATTTAGGCTTCATTTTGGGCGGCATTTCATCAATCGCTTTAATTGGTTTCATCATGCGGCCCAAAGGGTCGGAACGTTGGTGGCTGCTGGCCATCGCCGTTGCTCTGCCTCTTAGCAGCTATCTGCTGGCCTGGCATGGGCTGCGATTGTCTCTACCTTAAAGGCGTTGAGCGATATGGACATCATCCTTCTCGGCATTCAAGACGCCCTTACCCTGACAACCTTTTTAACCGTTGCTGCGGGTGTCTGCCTAGGCATCATTGTCGGTGCCATTCCAGGCTTGAATGCGCCGATGGCCATCGCCATTGCTGTGCCGCTTACTTTCTATATGTCACCCCTGTCAGCCTTGGCGTTTCTAATTTCAGTAAATAAAGGGGGCAGTTTCGGCGGCTCAATCTCGGGCATTCTACTCAATACGCCGGGATCGCCAGAAGCTGCGGCAACAGCCATTGACGGCTATCCTTTAGCCCGCAAAGGCCGGCCAATTACCGCCATGCAAATGGCCTTAGGCGCATCGGTCTGCGGCGATCTTTTCAGTGATATCGTACTGATCTTGGTGGCCGCCCCGCTGGCCTTGGTGGCGTTAAAACTAGGACCGGTAGAAATCTGCTCGGTGGTTATATTTGCTTTCGCCATGATCTCTGGTCTGATGGGAGATTCGCTGATCAAAGGGCTGATGGCAACGGCTTTGGGCAT
Source organism: Rhodospirillaceae bacterium (assembly GCA_018649245.1). GTDB lineage: Bacteria > Pseudomonadota > Alphaproteobacteria > Rhodospirillales > UBA2165 > TMED23. The sequence goes on from JABIIH010000112.1 coordinate 3,544, forward strand.
TTTTTTCGCCACCATCGGCACCGATCCCACGTTGTCGATGCCGCGTCTGACCTTCGATAATATAAATCTCGTCAGCGGCGTTCCCTTGATGGCAATCGGTATCGGTATGTTAGCGCTATCAGAAGTTCTAATACAAATCGAGATTTATCTAAGAGACCGTCATAGCGGTGCTAAAGACGTGGTTGAAGTGCAATCTTTGCCTGACGACCATCTAACGCCTCGCATGTTTCTGGCAGTTTGGCGCACCGTGCTCCGCTCGGCGGTAATTGGTACCTTTATCGGCGCATTGCCCGGCCTGGGCGCGACTATTGCCGGTTTCCTGGGCTACGGTGCTGCTAAGCGAGCCTCGAAAAACCCTGAAAAATTCGGCAAGGGCGAAATCGAAGGCGTGGCGGCGGCAGAGTCAGCAAACAGCGCGGTCGTCGGTGCCAATTTAATTCCTTTGTTAACCCTAGGTATTCCCGGCAATGTCACTTCGGCATTGCTGGTCGGCGCTTTCATTATTCACGGCGTGGCGCCGGGGCCTTGGATGTTCGAGGAACATGGTCGGCTGATCTACGGCATGTTCGCCGCCATGATCATCGCCAATTTCCTCAACTGGATAATTGGTGGAGTCGGCTTGAAATTGTTCGCCAAAGTGCTGGCTATCCCCAAGCCCGTTATCCTGCCAGCGCTGGTATTTTTATGTATTACCGGCTCTTATTTGAACGACCAAAGTTTTTTCGCCATCGAACTGACGATTGTTTTCGCTATTTTCGGATTTCTGATGCGTAAGCTCGGCTATCCCTTTGTCACTTTTATTATCGGTTTTGTGCTAACTCCCATGATGGAACTTTCCTTAAGCCA
>JABIIH010000092.1 GCA_018649245.1 Rhodospirillaceae bacterium
ATCGAAAAAGCCGCCTCCGTATGTGAAGGCGCTGCGCAAGGAAACTTAGAATCCCGTATTCTCAATATTGATAATGACGATCCGTCTGCTCGCTTGTATCACTCGATAAACGATATGATGGACCGAACAGATGCCTATGTTCGTGAATCACAAACCTGTATGGCCTTTGTTGCTGATAACAAGTTTTTTCGGCTGATTGCGGAAAAAGGCATGCTGGGTAGTTTTAAACAGGCCAGCCAAACCATCAACCAAGCAACAAATTCAGTCGATGATAAAATGACAAACTTTTCCGGCGTTGTGGGCGAATTTAACAAAAGTATGGGCGGCGCCATTGAAGTTGTGCAGAGCGCTGCGACCCAGCTGCAATCTTCCTCAGTCAGCTTGGATTCAGTCGCCAGTGAAACCAGCGACCGGGCGACCACAGTGGCGGCAGCGGCAGAACAGGCATCGGCAAATGTGCAAACCGTTGCTACCGCAACCACCGAATTATCAAGCTCGATAACCGAAATTTCAGAGCAGGTAACCCGGTCAGCGCAAATTTCTTCCGAGGCCGTTGATGAAGCCAAGGTAACCAATGAAAAAATTCAAGGATTAGCCGAAGCTGCCGCCAATATTGGTGAAGTGGTTAAGTTGATCAATGATATCGCCAGTCAAACCAATTTGCTTGCGTTGAATGCAACCATCGAAGCCGCACGGGCCGGCGATGCCGGTAAGGGCTTTGCGGTGGTCGCCTCGGAGGTAAAAAATCTGGCCAATCAGACAGCTCGGGCGACCGATGAAATTGGGGCTCAAATAACCTCAATTCAATCGGCGACGAATGAATCTGTTCAGGCAATTGAAAATATTGGCCAGACGATCGGAAATCTTGATGAAATTGGTTCAGCGATTGCAGCTGCTATTGAAGAGCAAGGGGCGGCGACACAGGAAATTTCACGCAATGTCGAAGAAGCTTCCGTCGGTACGCAAGAAGTTACGACAAATATCGCTCAAGTCAGTGAATCGGTTACTCAAAGCCGTTCGGCCGCTGGAGAAGTTAATGAGTCTTCAGATATTTTGACGCAGAATGCTCAGCGCTTGAATGAAGAAATGGAAGCCTTTGCGGTTGAAGTGCAAAAAGTAGTTTAATCGTCCCCCGGCTGCAAAATCGCCGAGTCACAGATGTGAATAAGCTGACATTGCCCGCCAATTAGCCGATACTCCGTTCATGGAGGATTACCAGGACGCCCCAGAATCAACACTGGTAGCGGCGCTGCAACAAGAAGATGCGGCGGCTTTTGAATATTTTGTCCGAACCTTTGGCGGCCGGGCTCTTGCCGTGGCGCGGCGTTATCTTAGGAATTCCGATGATGCCGAGGATTGTATTCAAGATGCCTTCCTGCAAGCCTTCCGGAATATTGAAAAATTTGAACAGCGATCCTCGCTCGCGACATGGCTGCACCGTATTGTCGTCAATAGTGCCTTGATGAAATTGCGGTCTCAAACGCGTCTCGCGGAGCAGTCGATTGATGATCTATTGCCGCAATTTGATACCGGTGAATGCCGTGTTGAGCCATCCTGGCGGTTTGATGAATCGGTCGAAACACTGGCCGCGAAAGGTGAGGCACGACGTCACGTCCGCGATGCGATTGACAGTCTACCGGAAAACTACCGTATCGTTTTACTGCTTCGCGACATCGAAGAATATCGGACCGATGAAACCGCAGAGTTGATGGACATGACCCCTGGGTCGGTTAAAATCACTCTGCATCGGGCCCGTTCGGCACTTAAAAAGAAATTAGAGCCTTTATTTGAGAGAGATGGAGAATAGTTAGCACCATGTCGAGCCACCGCAAATTAAAATCCTGGATGTTCAAACTGCCGACGATGCTGAATTGCGCCGAAGCGGAAGAGTTGATGCATGATCATCACGAAGGAGATTTGCCGGCAAACCGGCGGTGGCGGCTGAATTTGCATCTCAAACTATGCCGCGAATGTACGTCTTATCTTGCGGCTTACGAAAATTCCATCGCCTTGGGCCAGTCTGCTCACAGCGATGTTGAGCCCGCTGACGATCTGCCTGACGATTTAGTGGCTAAGATTACCGCCGCCCGCGAACAAAAATAATTTTCTCCAAACTTCGTATCCTTTTCCGCGTTTCCTGCATCCAACAATTAGGGGAGAGATGCGTATCTCTTAAGAGCCTGATTTTTCAACGTGAAAAGGAGTTAAATATGTCAGAAGTAGCTCACGCAGTAGGAACAGCAGAAACACCGGCAATATCCTGGAAAATATTGGTCGCTGGACTGATCGCCAGCATGGTTATGGCGATGTGGGAAATGGCGGTTGAAGCCATGATCCCCGGCGGCGCCGGATTTTGGGCGGCACCTGTAATGATCGCGGCAACGGTATTGCGCGACCTTCAAAATGTCGCCACGCCAGTGCCGTTTGATATGATGGGTGTGCCACTGGGTATGATGGGTCACATGATGAATTCCGTCGTCCTTGGAATTGTCTTTGCCCTCGTGATCGCCCCGCGCATACCATCGCTGATCGGTCAAATTATCGTCGGTATGGTCTATGGCGTGGTTATATTCGCCGTCATGTGGTTTTTCTTGCTGCCGATTATCGATCCGGTAATGCTCAAGCTCAACTTAATGGTATTCCTGGCTGCCCATGCGATGTGGGGTGGCGCGCTTGGCTGGATTAATCATGCAGTGAATAAATAGCGCTTGCCGGCACCAGCTTTAGATAAGGCTGGTGCCGATTTATTTATCAACCGCTTTAGCCTGGGAAGAGGATAGGCAAGACGTTTCTATTCCTCTTCCGCTTCTTTGATATTGCGCAGCACCATATCTCTGAGTGTGACAATGCCAAGCGGGTTGCGGTCGTGGTCGATCACCAGCGCGCGGCTCAGCCGAAAACGCGACAACATGTGGGCACCATGCACAATGTTCATTTCCGCTGCTAAAGTGAGCACCGGCTTTGACATAACCTCGTAGACATTTACCCGTTCCGGCGAGAGATTTTTCGCCAGCACCTTGCTAGCAATATCAGAGACGACAATGATGCCGAACTCATCACTATTATCGCGCCGGTCAACCAGCACGGAACTCATGCCATGTTCGCGCATGAGCACGGTCGCATCATGAACGGTTGCCGTTGGCTCAATTGAGACAATGTCGGTGGTCATCACCTCGGCAACGGTGGTTTGGATTTTATCACTCATAGCGCTTCCTCGATTTCATTAATTAAGGTCTCTTCCTGTGTTTTCAGGCCTACTGCATCTTCAATTTCGATCTGAATGGCAATACCGGTACCGGGCTCTTCATCGAATTTGCCGGCGGTCGATATTGTTTCGAGTATTTCGCGTGCTTTCGGCGCGGCAACGAGAAAAAGCAGGACATCCCGTTGCGCCGATAAATCCAAGCCAAGGAAGGTTTTCTCCGGGACTAATCCTTCGCCGCGCACACCGGTGATCACCGTAGCTCCGGTGGCGCCGGCCTCGCGGGCGGCCTCCAGAACGGTGTCCGTTTTTTCGTCAGCGACAAAGGCCATGATCATTTTAAGGTTCATGAGTTCAACTCCTTGTTGATCTTTTTACTGGATGATTGATTTTTGCCCCGTAGCCAGGAGATTAACATGTCATATCCCAAAACCGAAACGATGGGAAAGACACTGGCAAAGGCAATCAGGCCGAAACCGTCAAGTAGGGGGCTGCGTCCGGGAATGGACGTCGCTAGGCCGAGACCTAAAGCTGCCACGACCGGAACGGTAACGGTTGAAGTGGTAACGCCGCCCGAATCATAGGCCAGCGGAATAATTGGTTTGGACGCCAGAAAAGTCTGGCAGATCACCAGGCCATATCCGGCCATGATGTAATAGGGCAACGGCGTGCCGGAAACGATGCGAAAGGCGCCGATGCTAACGCCAAATGCGACGCCGATGGCGACGGCGATCCTAAGCTCAAAGGCGCGCAAGCTGCCGCCGGAAACTTCTTGAGCTTTTAACGAAACCGCAATCAGCGATGGCTCGGCGACGGTGGTGGCAAAGCCAATGGCGGCGGCGAAAACATAAACCCAGATATAATCCTGCCAGCGTACCGGACTTCCCGCTTCGATGTTTAGAAATTCAGGATTGGTGAGCATCTCCGCCATCGATTTGCCAATTGGAAACAGCGCTTCCTGTAGGCCGACGAGAAACAGGCTTAACCCCATGAGCACGTAGACAAAGCCGATCAGCACGCGCTTAAGTTTTGCCGGTTTGCGCCGGATCACCAGGGCCTGAAAAACAAACAGGATGATGGCGATAGGGAGGACGTCGAGCACTGTTGCCGCCGTTACTTCCACCAGATTGATGAAAAATCCGCTCATGCGACCATGCCAAATATCAGAACAAAGATTATCGGGGTCAGGCTGGCGAAAGCGATCAGGCCAAAACCATCGAGCAGGGGATTACGCCCTTTAATGGTGGCGGCCAGGCCGACGCCCAGCGCTGTCACCAAAGGCACGGTGATGGTCGAAGTCGTTACGCCGCCGGAATCATAAGCAATGCCAATGATTTCAGGGGGCGCGAAAAAAGTAATAACCACCACCAGAATATAGCCGCCGATGATGAAATACTGGATCGGCCAGCCGGCCAGAATTCGATACACCCCTAAAACCAAAGCCGCACCCACAGATAGGGCGACCGTCATTCTGAGGCCAAAGGCGTAATTTGCCTTAACCTCAACGGTATTGGCGAGGGCGCCGGATTGACCGGCAATATCCGCGGCCTCGGCAGCGACAGCGATCAAGGCGGGCTCGGCAACCGTGGTGCCAAAGCCTAACAAAAAGGCAAAGGACAATAAACCGAACAGGCTGCCTTTGCGTGTCATCGCGGTCGCCATCGCTTCGCCGATGGGGAACAATCCCATTTCCAAGCCCTGCACGAACAAGGCGAGGCCGAGCACGACACAGGCCAAACCGACTAGAATGCCGCCGATATTCGGGAAGGGTTGCTGCAGTACAACGATCTGGAAAAAAGCAATAACGATGATGATCGGCGCCAAATCACGCAGGGCATCGGTGATGAGTTTGAGGAAGCCTTGAACTGATTTATTCATCGGTGTCAGCAAACAGGGGCATGGGCGGTCAAACTCAAACTGTTATCAAGTTCGAATGGTAACAATTCACCGCCCGCGTTAAAATAGTTTTCTCGGAAAATTTATTTTGCTGTG
>JABIIH010000214.1 GCA_018649245.1 Rhodospirillaceae bacterium
CGAGATTGAAGCTCGGCTGATCGAACACCCGAGCGTGCTCGAAGCCGCCATTGTCGGCCGCCCGGACGAAAACGAACTGATCAAGCCGGAAGCCTGGGTTATTTTAAGCGAAGGTGTCGAGGAAAATGAGGCGCTGCTCGACGAGCTCAAAGAGCATTGCCGGGCCGGGCTATCGCACTACAAATATCCGCGCTGGTATAAATTCGTCGAGGAGCTGCCCAAAACCGCCACCGGGAAAATTCAGCGCTTTAAATTGCGGGGGTGAGTTAAAAAACACATCGTCATTCTGGCGGAGGCCAGAATACAGTCTTCTTTCTGGACCCCGGCTCCTAGGCCGGGGTGACGGAATTAGTTTACGCCTCTGTGTCCTTTGTGGTGAATATATGCTTGGGGCGTAAAATAAATATATGTTAAACCAGCAAATATAACGAAGCATCTTAAATCCTGGGAGCCGGACCGATCGTCAATTACCCTGATAGCACCGAGGCAGCAGAAGTATACAAGGGATTGCCGGTATTCGCTGAGAAAGGGCTTCACGAATACGTATTTCGTTTGGCGAGTGAATTAATCGCCTCAAATGCTCAAATACTCGAATTGGGTAGCGGATCGGGAGCGTTTGCATGTCGGCTCGTCGATAACGGATATCAAGTAACTTGCTGTGATATAACTGCTGAGAATTTCGGGATTTTAGAGAACGTTCCGTTTATCGAAGCTGATCTAAACTCTGAATTTTCAACCCAATTAAAAAATACATATGACGCAGTCATTGCCCTGGAAATAATAGAGCATCTGGAAAATCCGTGGCAATTCTTACGCCAAATTGTGAAATTGGTTAGGCCAGGTGGAACGGTCCTAATCAGTACACCGAACGTTGACACACCGCGCTCGCTTCTCTCGTTCGCAAAATATGGCCACTTTAAATATTTTAAGGATTCAGATGCTGGCCCAGGGGGACACATATCCCCGATTTCCCAGTGGCAGCTTGTCAAAATTCTCGAGCGCGCGGGACTATCCAAAATCCGAATTGAAGGATTCGGAGCCCCATGGGGAAGTGGACTGCGCCACCTGGGCGCGAAAATTACTAGCCTATTGATGAAGAAGAATCCGGCTAAGTTTGGTCCTATCGTCATTGGCGTGGCCGAACGACCGTATTCTCAAAATGATCAGTAATATCCGTACTTCATGATTCTTTGCCATAACATCAGGCGACAACCCAAATTTCTTAACACAGATCAAGGCCCTGAAAACAAATTTTTGCTAGTGTTTCCGGCTTATAATTTCAACCGGTTGAACTAAATCGATTGCCACAATTAGCAACAATCGATTGCGAGTTTTAATTAAGGAGGGGGTTATGAAATACGGATCAATTGCCTTTGTTTGTCGATTATTCCTAGGTGCAACATTAATTATCTTCAGCTTAAATTCCTCAGCTTTTCCCCAATCACCGCCGCTCGAAATTCCTTTTGTCAAAGAATGGGCAGCTTCAAAACATGCTTTAAGGTCGGCTGAGCCTTTCAACCACTGGAATAAGGCAGGCGTTATTCCAAAAGCCTGTTCCAGATGTCACTCAACTTCCGGTTTCCGAGATTATATTGGGGCTGACGGCAGCAAGGCCGGCTCGGTTGAACATGAAGCGCTTGTGGGCGAAGTCATTTCCTGCGTTGCCTGCCACAGTAAAGTCACCCGTAAAATGACCGAGGTCACCTTTCCGTCAGGAAAAAAAGTCGCGAAACTTGGCTCCGAGGCCCGCTGCATGACCTGCCATCAAGGGCGTGCGTCAACAGTCAGCGTTAACAAAGCGACGGCGAATATGCCTGCTGATAAAGTGAGCAAAAAGCTTAAATTCATAAATATTCACTACCGGGCAGCAGCGGCTACCCGCTACGGCACGCAAGCCAAAGGCGGTTACGAATACGATAGTAAAACGTACAGTGGCCTGTATCTCCACGATAAACACTCGACTAAATGTATTGATTGTCACACTCTGCATACTTTCAAAGTCGAAGTGGCGAATTGCAATCTTTGCCATCGCAGCGTAAAGAAAACAAAGGACTTTAAGTTGGTTCGCCGCACTGAAGGAGATTTTGACGGTGATGGTAATGCCAAGGAAGGTATCGCCGGTGAAATAACCACCTTGCACGGGGTTCTTTATAAATCGATCAAAGCCTATGCAGAAAAAGTGATCGGAACCGCCGTGGTTTACGATTCTCACAAGTATCCATATTTCTTCGCCGACAAAAATAAAAACGGCAAACCGGATAAAAATGAGGCGATCTATCCCAATAGATACAAAACCTGGACTCCGCGTCTGTTGAGAGCCGCCTACAACTATCAATTTATAGCCAAAGACCCTGGTGTTTATACTCACAATCCCAAATATGTCATTCAACTGCTTCATGACAGTTTGGCTGACTTATCATCCAAGGTCGCGGTAAACATGAAAGGGATGGTTCGACCTGATCCCTAAGGCAACCCACTAAGCGCCGCTTCGATCCGGAAGCGGTGTGCGGCCGGCAAAGGATTGTCAGCCCGTAACGTATAACCACTGCTAACCACGGTTAGCCGAAACGCTCATCGATAGTTCACCTTCGTTATTGACCGCCCAAAGCTCGGCTTTTGTGCCGCTATCATCGAGTTTGCCATGAATAGTAAAGGGTGCGTTGTCGAACAGCGGTCCACTGGCGCGCACATCAAAGCCGGTGATCTCCTGATCAGCTAAATTGCGCCGGGCAAGATCCAGCAGCATCGTTGCCGTCAAAGGCCCATGCACCAGTAGGGCCGGGTAGCCTTCCTCGTTGATGGTATAGTCCCGGTCATAATGGATGCGATGGCCGATAAAGGTGAGCGCCGAATAACGAAACAGCAAAACCGTGTCAGGGGTTACCGTCTCGGACCACAGCGCGCCGTCGGGTAGGGGTTTTGACTGGGCTTTACTGGCTGGCGCGTCAGTTTGTAGTGGTGCCTCACCGCGGTAAACCACGGTCTGCAGATCAGTCACCGCAACGCCGTCACTGCCCGAAACTTGATGATCGATTTCAACGAATACCAAAGCGCCCGAGCGGCCTTCTTTAATCGTCACTTTCTTGATGGTTGAAAGCCGGGTAATTTTGCTGCCGACTTCGAGGGGTTTCAAAAGCTCAACTTTACTGCCGGCCCACATGCGGCGGGGCAGGGGCACTGGCGGCAGAAAATCACCCCGGGCGGGATGGCCATCGACGCCGAGTTTGGAGCGCCGCGCATCCTCGTCAACAATGCCGGCATGGGTCACGCCCGACCGGTGCATGCGACCGAGGACCGGCATCTTGACGGGGTAATCAACACCAATATCCGCTCCCCGCTCCGGCTGACCCGCGAGACCATTCCGGCGATGCGCGCAAATGGCGGCGGCGCCATCGTCAACATCGCCTCGGTCTTCGGCATGCTTGGTTTTCCCGGTAACTCGATCTACTCGGCCTCCAAGGCGGCGGTGATCG
>JABIIH010000188.1 GCA_018649245.1 Rhodospirillaceae bacterium
AGCCGACAGGATATAGGTTTTAGCCAGCATGGAATCGATGTTGGGATGGAAGGTCGACGGAAACTGGGTGATGCCGATGACCAATCTATCTTTTTGGCCGTCTTTTGCTTCGGCGGCGCCAGCCCATAGCAAAAGTGCCATAACTATCAATGCAAATCGCTTCATAAACCCAACCTTAACGGCTCCTGCCAACAACTCAAATTAAAATAATCGTGTTAAAATTATCGTGATCAGGGGAAGTATTTTCGCGCTAAGGCGTATACACTATATAAAAAGCAGACAGTTTCGGGAGAACGCCAATGAAACATTTATTTATTGCTATGCTTGGAGCATTGTTGCTGGCTGCTTCGCCGGCATTCGCCATGGGCGGCAGTGACAACAAACCGGCGAACACGGCTAAGCAGGATTTTGAGACCGGTAAGAAAGCGGTTTACGCTGCGAAGTATAATGAAGCTATTACGCTGATGAAAAAAGTGCTGGCGGTCGAGTCAAAAAACGCTGACGCTCACAACTATCTTGGATTTTCCTACCGCAAGCAAGGTAACCTCAAATTGGCGGGGCTGTCCTACAAAGCGGCGCTCGATATCAATCCGGATCACAAAGGTGCGCTCGAATATCAGGGTGAGATGTATCTAAAACTGGGTGATCTCAATGCGGCCCGGCGCAATCAAGCGCATCTGCAAAGCTTGTGTTCAAGTGGCTGCAAGGAGCTTTCGGAACTCACCCGTGCAATTGCTGATTTTAGAGCGACCAGCCCTAGCCGGGGGAGTTAGCCCCTACTTACCACCGTTAGCCGCGGACCAGCCGAGCGGGTCGGCGAGGAAATCTTTGACGCCCTGGATGTCTTCTTCTGAGAAGTAACTGCCGGCTTCGGCTTGTTCGAGCACATCCCACCAATTGGCGAGGAAATGGAGATTGACGCCGGCTTTTGCCATGGTCTCCTCGGCGCCAGGGAAAGCGCTGTAATAGAAGACAACGAAGATATCGGTGACTGTGGCATCACCCGCACGCAGGGCATCAATAAACATAATTTTGCTGCCGCCATCGGTGGCTAAATCTTCGACCAGCAAAACGTGGCTGCCTTCCGGCATCTCACCTTCGATCTGGGCGTTGCGGCCAAAGCCTTTGGGTTTTTTACGGATATAGAGCATTGGCTTGTCGAGGGCTTCAGAGAGCCAAGCGCCATACGGGATGCCAGCAGTCTCGCCGCCTGCGACCAAATCCAAGGCATCGACATCGATTGAGCCCCGCAGCAAATCAGCACCGAGTTCGATAATTTTACGGCGCTCTTCCAGGAATGAAATGACCCAGCGGCAATCAATGTAAACCGGACTTGCCCAACCGGCAGTGAGGATATAGGGCTCTTTCGGACGGAAGTTGACCGCCTTAATATCGAGCAGCATTTTTGCCGTCGCAGCACCCGCTGCTTTTTGTTCTGGTGATCTGTCGTCGTTTACCATTTATTACCCCGTGCTCTCTATAAAATGCCGATATATAATGGTGGTTTAAGAGGGATTCGGCCAGCTTGTAAATACTTGCGACCGTAATTTTATCCAGGTGGAAATATTTTAATGGCGCGAAATTTTCAAAAAGCTCAGGAACTGGTGGCCCGGGGAGCCGAACCGCATCAAGCCGGGCAATTCGATAAAGCTGAGAAGTTCTATAAACGCGCCCTCAAAGCCCAAAGTGACAATGTTGATGCGCTGCACTTGCTGGGCCTCGTTTCCCACCAGAAGGGGCGCAATGAATACGCCGCGCAACTGATCGGAAAAGCCGTCGCCATCAGCCCGCACAACCCGGCGATCAACACAAATTTGGCGATTGTTATGAACGCACTGTCGCGCTGGCCGGAAGCGGAGCACGCGGCAATCGCAGCAGCCAAAGCCGATCCCGAACATGCCGAAGCCTATAATAATCTCGGCCGCGCTTTGGCCGGTCAGAAAAAATTCGAGGAAGCTGAGGCAGCTTACGATAAAGCGATTGAGTTCGCGCCCAATAACGCGGCGGCTGAAAATAATCTCGGCTATCTCCACA
>JABIIH010000084.1 GCA_018649245.1 Rhodospirillaceae bacterium
ATCCCACATCGTGCGCCCGGCCGGACCACGGATTTCCTCCATGATCATGTCGACTTTATCGCCGTCGAGGCTGTTCATGAGCAAGCGTTCGGTCGAATCATAGGTGCCGACCAGCGAGCCCGTCGAAGATAATTGATCAGCAAACTCAACAAACAGGCGCTCAACGACGCCGGCATCAATCGTGCCGAGATTAGCCATCGCGATCGAAAGCTCTTTGATCTCTTCATCATCCATTAGATTAAATAGAGCTCCTGAATGCTCCTGCTCCAGGGAAAGCATGAAAATTGCCGCCTTCTCCTGGCCGCCCAAGCCGCGATAGGAATCTTTGGCACGCGCCATAAATCACCCATTATTTATTATTTAACGCCAGTTTCTGGCCTTAATAATACCATACACGTGAACATTAAATAAAAGGAAAATTCAATAAATTAACGTTCGACGACTTCGCAAGCTAATTGAAGGCCTTCGGCGGTGTTGGCCACGGTCGCCAAGCAGGCATCAGCGCTGTCTTCAGGGATAAAGACCGAAATGCGAAGAATATAACTGCCGTCCGGTGATTTTTCGGAGGAAAGCCGGACAATATTGGCTCGGTATTCAATAAAGAGTTCACTTAGGCGGGCAATAAGTCCGGGTTGATCGCCACCCTTAACGGTTATGCGGTGAGTTATTTTAGCAGCCTGATCCTGGACCGGATCGAGATCAAAATCAGTCACCGAAATTTTTGCTTCTTTCAGTTCGGGCACACTGGCAAGCTCTGCGGACAGAATATCATTATCAAGATCGTCGGGCATTTCACTAATTGTTGTGAATTCTGCGCCGCTGCCAAGTACGGCAAATGAGGTGTCACCCAAATTAGCCCCGAGATCGAACAGACGCCCGGTAATAGCGGCAATCAAGCCGGTTTGATCAGGACAGGATATCGCAACGCGGGAAAGGTGAGACATTTAGTTATTTCCAATATTGTTTTTCTCCAACACAGCGACGGTAGCATAAGGGATGATTGCTAAAAAGCGCAATTTATCAAGGATATAGCTGGAATAATAATTACCTTAATCTAATTTTCTGAGCTCAGCCGATTGGCGAATTATGCGCTCTGTTTCAGACCATAAGCCAAGTTCCGCCAGTTCGTCCAAGCCGTGCCAAGCAACATCCATGGCATCCGAACCAGCCTCGGCGTCGCCGCTGATCCATTCAGCGGCGTAATCAACTAGTGTGGCGTGAAACGATATTTTTCCATCTTCGTCGTGTTGGATCGAATCGACAACATCAAGAAAGTCGGTTACAGCGACGGTTAATCCAGTTTCCTCAAAAACCTCTCTGACCGCCGTAGCTTTGACCGTTTCACCCAGTTCCTGACGCCCGCCTGGAATACTCCATTGGCCTTGGCGAGGCGGTTTACCGCGTTGAATTAAAAGAAATTTTTTGTTTTTCCAGACAACGACGCCAACCCCAACAAAAGGATATTCCAAGTAACTCCGGTCATCTTGATCAGGGATTCGATCGGTTGGCAAAATTGTCACCTCATATAAGAAAAATCGTAACTAAAGCCTAGGTCTTTACTTTTGATGGGTAGAGTCTGATATTAGCGTTGTTCGGGACCATAACGCACGTAACAATTGATGTAGTTGACGATGACCACACAGGTTTTAGATCGTATCGTATTGCAAGCTGGCGAATCCATTTTTCGGGAAGGTGAGCCGGGTGAGCGCGCTTATGTTGTGCAGGATGGTATGATTGATATTATTAAAAGTAGCGCTGATGGAGAGATTGTTTTAGGCAATATCGAAAAAGGTGGTATTTTTGGCGAAATGGCCCTGATCGATGATCAGCCGCGCATGGCGTCGGCGGTTGCGGCATCCACCACCACCGTTATTGTCATCAGCCGGGATGTATTTCAGCGAAAACTGCAAAAATGTGATCCGTTTGTACGCGGCTTGCTGGGAATTTTCGTCAAAAATATTCGATCCATGGTTGAAGAGCGGATCAGTTAGGAAAATTGCAGGCTCCAATTGATGCAGATTGCGCAATACCATTGGCGCAACTGAGGACTAGCTGCTGAATGGATACAGACTATATAAGACATTAGCGGGATCAGCCCGTAGAGGCCTAATTTATTAGATTATGACAGACCAAAACGAAGAAAAACCTTCCAGCCGAAAAAATGGCAATGGTAAGCCATTACCTCCATCCGCTCATCACCAGGTAAGCGGTGGCAACAGCCGTGGTTTTTGGGGGCGCATCCGGGGGTATTTCCTGGCGGGCGTGCTGGTCACTGCGCCTCTCGGTATTACCGGGTATCTTGCCTGGGTCATTGTTAATTTTATTGATGAGTCTGTGACCCCACTGGTGCCGGCGCAGTATAACCCTGAAACCTATTTGCCGTTTAGTCTGCCGGGGCTCGGCGTTCTCATCTTAATTATTATCCTGACCGTGATTGGCGCCTTGACGGCGGGCTTGCTGGGGCGTTGGCTGCTCCATACCGGAGAGCGCATTCTCAACCAAATGCCGGTTGTGCGCAGTATTTATTCCGCCATCACACAAATATTTGAAACCGTGATGGGAAAGCAATCCAGTGCTTTCCGAGAAGCTGTGCTGGTCGAGTACCCGCGCCGTGGTATTTGGGCGATCGCTTTCATCACCGGGGTAACCGAAGGCGAGGTGCAAAACCTGACTGAGCAGGAAACTGTCAATATTTTTCTTCCCACTACGCCGAACCCAACTTCGGGCTTTTTACTCTTTGTGCCCAAAGAGGAAACCGTGCCTTTGGATATGAGTGTAGAAGAAGCGATTAAGATGGTGATTTCCGGCGGTATCGTGACGCCGCCTGACCGCCGACCACTTGCCGAGCAGCAAAAACCGCAAGTTTCCGCCTCTATTTATGAGGATGTAGATATCCTGCGTGAGCGCGAAAAAGCCCCAATCTTGGTGGTTAAGAAAGAAAAATAATTTAGGGGACAGTTACTGAAACACGCCTCTGGCGCTACCAAAGTAAAATGAACCGCAAAGTTCAAGAAGTGCATAGAGAAATATAATGCATGTGTTGCGTCGACCGGTTGAGGCGGCAACCCAAAGAGGACCCTGGCGGGTGTACAGAGATCCGTGTTAAATTTGAACATGGATAATTATGGGAAAGTGTTAAAAGCAATTGTATTGCCAGCGATATTGATTTTGGTATTCGCTAGCAATACGGCAGCTCAGCCACCGTCTCTTACTATCGTCTATCCCAATGAAGAGAATGCTTTTCATAATGCTGCCGCCGAAATTGTGCGCCGCGCCTACCGCGAATTGAACATTCTAATTGTCTACAAAACTTACCCGGCTGAACGTGCTCTGTCGCTTTCCAACAAGGGAATCGCCGATGGCGAACTGGTTCGAATTGAGGGAATTGACGCCAAATACCCCAACCTGATCCGTATTCCGGTCAGCCACGTGACCGCCGAGCAAATGGCCTTTGCGTCGAGACCGGGCATCAAGGTATCGGGATGGCAGAGTTTAAAATCTTACCGAATCGTATTTCACCGGGGCTACAAAGTGGCCGAACGCAATACCGTGGGTATGAACCGTTTCATCGTGTCTAACGATCAGGCTGCGTTAAAAATGGTTTTAAAAGGGAGGATGGATGTCGCCATAGCCAACCGGTTTTCGGGTTTGGACACCATCAAAAAATTGAAACTCGATGGCATAAAAATACTCACGCCACCGGTTCAAACCGATCCGCTTTACCACTATCTGCATGTCAAACACCGCTCTTTCGTACCTCAGGTGACAAAAATATTACAACGCATGAAAATTGACGGTAGCTTCAACAAAATTCTGGCAAATCATAATGTGCCTAGGCCGTTCGGGGCGAAGTAGCAAAGCAACGCCTTAGGCAAAAAAATGCCAGCTCGACCCCTGAAAGCAGACCTTCCCCCTCTATACCGAAAATAACTTATTTTCATATCTTCTTCGTTTGCTTGGTATCCTTAATTAAGGCTTACCCCGAGCGGAGGAATTGCACGGCTGCATCACGCTCAAATAGGTAAAGCAACACGCGGAGCTGTTGGCCGCGCTGGCTTTCTAGTTCCGGGTCCATTTCGAGGATCAGTTTGGCATCATCACGGGCGGTGGCGATCAGATCAGCATGGCTAGCAAGATCAGCGAGCCGGAATTCCGGCAGGCCGCTTTGCCGCGTGCCCAGTAGTTCACCGGCGCCTCTAAGCCGTAAATCTTCTTCGGCGATGACAAAGCCGTCTTCAGTATCGCGTAGAATTTCCAGCCGTTTGCGGGCGGTTTGGGTGAGATTGCCAGCAAACATCAGGATACAGGTCGATTTATCACTGCCCCGGCCAATGCGGCCCCGGAGCTGATGCAGTTGCGCTAAACCAAAGCGTTCAGCGTGTTCAATAACCATAATGGTGGCTGCCGGCACATCAACGCCGACCTCGATCACCGTTGTGGCGACCAGTATATCGACACTGCCCTCGGAAAAAGCCGCCATCACGGCATCTTTTTCTTTGCCTTTCATCTTGCCGTGGACCAGCCCAACCCGCTCACCGAACACGGCGTTAAGATGGGCATAGCGATCTTCGGCTGCAGCCAAGTCGATTTTTTCAGATTCTTCAACCAGCGGACATACCCAATAAATTTTGGTGCCTTGGTTGAGGGCACGGCTGACAGCTTGAACAACTTCGTCCAAACGGTCGATGGCCACGGAACGGGTATCGATCGGCAGGCGGCCAGCGGGTTTTTCGGTCAGGCGCGAGACTTCCATATCACCGTAAGCCGTGAGCGTTAGCGTGCGCGGGATCGGCGTTGCTGTCATGACGAGAACATCGACGGCTTTGCCTTTGGAGGTGAGTGCCAAGCGTTGATGGACACCAAATCTGTGCTGTTCATCGATAACGGCGAGGGCGAGATCGTTGAACTCGACGCCTTCCTGAAACAGGGCGTGGGTGCCGATGGCGAGACCTATGTCGCCACTGGCAAAACCTGCGAGGATGGGCTCCCGGGTTTTGCCTTTCTCCCGGCCCGTCAAAAGCGCCACTTTCACCCCAGCTGCCTCGGCCAGTGGCTCGATAGTCGCCAGATGCTGGCGGGCGAGAATTTCGGTTGGCGCCAGCAGAGCAGCCTGTGCACCACTTTCCACCGCTTGCAACATACTGAGGAGGGCGACCACGGTTTTGCCACTGCCGACATCGCCTTGAAGCAGGCGATGCATGCGGCTGGCCGAACTCATATCTTCAGAAATTTCGCTGACCGATTCTTTTTGAGAGTCAGTCAACTCAAAGGGCAGGGCGCTGGTGACCCGTTGATTAAGTTCGCCGTTGCCTTCAATCTTTCGGCCCGGCTGCTTTTTCATATGAGCCCGAACCAATGCCAAAGCGAGTTGATTTGCCAGCAGTTCATCATAGGCCAGGCGCTGTCGAGGGAGGGTTTCTGGTTCCAGATCGGTTTCATCTTCGGGACTGTGAACTTGCGTCAGCGCTGCATTCCAGCTTGGCCATTTTTGTTTTGCCAAATACGGCCCATCCAGCCATTCGGTCAGCTCGGGCACTAAGGCCAGCGCGCCTTTGACGGCTTTGGAGAGGACTTTAAGCGATAAGCCCTGGGTTAGCGGATAAACCGGCTCAACTGCTTCGATACTGGCCCGGTCTTTGACTTCAACGACATGATCGGGATGCGGCATCTGAATACCCTCGCCGTAGCTTTCGATGGCGCCACTGATCACGCGTTCTTCGCCCTCGGGCAGAATTTTAAGCAGATAATCGGCACGGGCATGAAAAAACACCAAGGTCAGACTACCGGTATCATCAGAACAAAGAATTTTGTAGGGCAGGCGGCGGGTTTTGGGTGGCAGATGCTGATCCACCGTTACGGTCATGGTGGCAATCGCGCCAATGCGCGCCTCGGCAATTTTAGGCGCATAACGCCGGTCGATCAGCCCGCTCGGCAAATGCCACAACAGATCACTGACATGCTCGCCCGCCAGTTTTTCGATGAGCTTGGCAATACGCGGCCCGACGCCCGTCAGCTTGGTGACGGGGGAAAATATCGGGAATAGTATTTCGGGCCGCATAATATCCTTAGGTCCCCATAAATCGTGGCTGACAGATCGCTTGCAAAGGTTTACACACCTTAAGCCTTTTTAAGATAGTTCATTGGACTGCAGGATGGAAACTCTCCGTAAACGATTATTCTATAAAGCGACCCACCGTGGCATGAAGGAAACCGATAGGCTGCTTGGCGGTTTTGCTATGCAGGAACTAGCAAATTTAAGCGAAGAATTGCTGCATGAATTTGATATTCTGATGGATGCGCCGGATGCAGATTTGCTGAACTGGATTCTGGGCCGTGAAGACATTCCGAAGGACTATGATACTGAAATTATGGGCTTAATAATTAAATTTAAAGAAAGCCTATAAGCCTTTGTTAGATATTCAGAAAATATTGGATAATACTACCGGTCTGCTGATTGGCGGGGTGCCGGAAGGCTACGATGGTGTGGTGCTGGGCCAACTGATGGAGACGGTTAAAACTGTGCTTTTTGTCGCCCGGGATGACCGCCGGATGGCGGCAGTACAGGAAAGTCTGAGTTTTTTCGCCGATACGGCTGAGGTGATCGAGTTTCCGGCTTGGGATTGTCTGCCCTATGACCGGGTGTCACCGAAAAGCGACATTGTTGCGGCGCGCATTGATGCCCTGACAAAACTCGTTGAGAATAATGCCCACAGTTCACGAATCATTTTAACCACTGTGTCGGCGTTATTGCAGCGCGTGCCGGCGCGCCAGACTTTTGCCGGTGCAAATATGACGTTCGGCAAAGGTGGTGCGACCTCACGTGATGGTTTGCTCGAGTTTATGCAACAAAACGGCTATGGCCGCTGTGAAACCGTGATGGAGCCCGGCGAATATGCCATTCGGGGCGGCATTATTGATCTCTTTCCGCCGGGCTTTGAAGAGCCGCTGCGGCTCGACTTTTTTGGTGATGATCTTGATGGTATTAGAACCTTTGAGCCGTTTAGCCAGCGCTCCACGGGCGAGACGGACAGCTTTACCCTCAAGCCGGTTAATGAAATTTCCCTGGATGAAGAGGCGATCAGCCGGTTCCGCACGGCGTATCGGGCGCTATTTGGTGCGGTTTCAAGCGAAGACCCGCTCTATGAAGCCATTTCCGAAGGCCATACTCAGGCTGGCATGGAGCATTGGCTGCCGCTGTTTCATGATGAGTTGGAAACTTTGTTTGATTATCTGCCGGATGCGCTGATTGCCTTTGATCACCAGGCCGATGAAGCCAGTGAGGCGCGCTGGGAATTGATCAGTGAGTGTTTCGATGCGCGTGCGGATATGAAAGCGCGAGGGCTGGCGGTCTCGGAAACCACCTATAATCCGTTGCCGGTTGATCGTCAGTATCTGACATCCAAAGATTTCCAGGCCGCACTCAAGGACCGGCAACTGCTTAAATTTCAACCATTTTCCGCGCCCGAGTCTGAAGGTACGAGTAGTGATGCCGGTGGCAAGCTCGGCCGCGATTTTGCCGATGCCCGGGCGCTTCCAGACGTTAATGTCTACGACGCGCTGCGTGACCACCTTCAAGCCGAGACGAAAGCCGGGCGGGCGGTGGTTATCGGTGCTTTTTCGGAAGGTTCTGCTGAACGGCTCTTGGGAATTCTAAAAGAGCATGAAATTACTGTCGCAACTGGCCCTGAGGCACCAATCCGTATCGCTGTTTTGGAATTGGAGCACGGTTTTACGGCACCGGGGCTGGCGCTCATTACCGAGCAGGATATTCTTGGCGACCGGCTGAGTTCACCCCAACGCCGGAAAATTCGCCCGGAAAACTTCATTGCTGAAACGTCCGTCCTCAATGCTGGAGATTTGGTGGTTCACGCCGAGCACGGTATTGGCCGCTATGAAGAGCTGGTGACGCTGGATGTGACGGGAGCCGGAGCACCGCATGATTGTTTGCTGTTGATTTATAGTGGCGGCGATAAGCTGTTTCTGCCGGTCGAAAATATCGAGGTGATCTCGCGTTATGGCGAAGGCAGTGAAACGATCCGCTTGGATAAACTCGGTGGCGTCGCCTGGCAGGCACGGAAATCTCAGCTTAAACAACGCATTCGCGATATGGCCGATCAGCTCATTGCTGTTGCTGCGGCACGTGAGCTTAAAAAGGGCGAGGTTTTCGAGCCTCAATCCGGAATTTACGATGAATTTTGCTCGAACTTTCAATTTAGCGAGACCGATGATCAGGACCGGGCCATTGCTGATGTGGTTAAAGACCTCTCGAGTGGCCGACCGATGGATCGTCTTATTTGCGGTGACGTTGGTTTTGGTAAAACGGAAGTTGCCTTGCGGGCGACTTTTGTGGCGGCTTTGGAAGGCAAGCAAGTTGCCATCGTCGTACCGACAACATTATTGGCGCGTCAGCACTATCGAGTATTTGAAGAACGTTTCGCCGATTTTCCGGTACAGGTGCGGCAACTCTCCCGGCTGGTCTCGAAAAAAGATGCCGACGCCACCAAGGCCGGGCTCGAAAGCGGGCAGGTTGATATTGTTATCGGCACTCATGCATTGCTCGCCAAAAGTATCAAGTTTGACCGCTTGGGGCTGCTGATTATTGATGAAGAACAGCATTTCGGTGTCGCTCATAAAGAGCAGCTGAAATCGATGAAGCACAACGTGCATGTATTGACCCTAACCGCGACCCCGATCCCGCGCACCTTGCAGCTGGCGCTCACCGGGGTACGGGAACTCAGCCTCATCACCACACCGCCGGTCGATCGTTTGGCGGTCCGGACTTTTGTGCTGCCCTATGATCCGGTGGTGGTGCGGGAAGCCATTCAGCGTGAGCGCTTCCGGGGCGGCCAGATTTTCTATGTCTGCCCTCGCGTCGCCGATCTTGGCCATATCGAAGAAGAATTATTGGAACTGGTGCCCGATCTTCGGATTGCCATGGCGCACGGCCAGATGTCACCCGGCAAGCTGGAAGATGTTATGAGCGCTTTTTATGACGGCAAATATGATCTGCTTCTGGCGACCAATATCGTCGAGTCCGGGCTCGATCTGCCGTCGGTTAATACAATCATTTTGCACCGTTCTGATATGTTTGGGCTGGCTCAGCTTTATCAATTGCGAGGCCGCATTGGGCGCTCCAAGGTTCGCGGCTATGCCTATCTCACTTTACCGCCGAAGCGCAAGTTGTCGGTCGCCGCACAAAAACGTCTCGAAGTGATGCAGGCCTTGGATACACTGGGGGCTGGTTTCACGCTGGCCAGTCATGATCTCGATATCCGCGGTGCCGGTAATTTGTTGGGTGACGAGCAATCCGGTCATATCAAAGAAGTCGGCATCGAGCTTTATCAGCAAATGCTGGAGGAAGCGGTGGCGGAAGCCAAATCGGCGGGTGATATCGAAGATGAGATTGCCGAGAAATGGAGCCCTCAGATCGACATTGGTATTCCGGTGCTGATCCCGAATGACTATGTGCCTGATCTCGGTATACGGTTAAGCCTCTACCGGCGGATTGCCGATCTGACGGACCGCGCCGAGATAGATGCCTTTGCCGCTGAAATGATTGACCGCTTTGGCTCGCTGCCGGCGGAAGTTGAAAATTTGCTCGAGACGGTCGCCATCAAAAGGCTGTGTCTGGTTGCCGGGGTTGAGAAAGTCGATGCCGGACCGAAAGGGGCGGTAATCACCTTCCGTAACAATGAGTTTAATAATTTAGAGGGCTTGGTCGAGTTCATCACTTCGCAAGTCGGTACTTCAAAGCTCAGACCTGATCATAAACTGGTCTTTATGCGAAGTTGGAAAGATTCCGCTGAAAGGCTTGGTGGCGTGCAGTACCTGATGAAAGAACTCGCTGATATCGCGGCTTAACTGCGGTACTAAAAAAGTTACTTCTGATTTTTAACATCTCAGCGTATTATCAGCGCTGGTGATCAAATGTTGATTTAGGAGAAAACCATGCGTGCCAAGTTATTCTCTATTGTTTCTGCATTTACTTTCATATTCTTAACAACTTCAGCTAATGCCGCACCGCAAATTTTAGGTTTGGTGGCGACAGCCCAGCCCGTTCCGCTGACCTGCATCGACGGTATTTGTAAGGCTGAGATCACCACGGTGTGTTTGCAGGAGTACCGCCGGGCGCCAATGCCGGGCCGGGCTTATAAAGCCGGGCAGGGGGCGCAGATTAGCTTGAATGTGATGGGTCAGGATGGGGTCACAAAATCGTTCGCCGTGGCGGAAAAAATCTCGCTGACCGCACGACGTCATTATACCTCTGTCGTCGTGAGTCTGCCGGAGAGTTCGCTGCGGAAATTTGGTCATAAAAATAAAGCCAGGGCATCGATCTCTGTGGGTGCGATGGCCTCGGCGATTCCTCTGCCGAAGGCCAGCGATAAAGCGCCGCTGTCGAGTCTTGAAATTGAACAATATATTGGCCCGCTTCGCCAAATTGCACGAAACACCTTTGCTACCGACCGTGTCAGAATGCAGACCACAAGCCATCTAAATCAGGTCATTAATCGCCTGCCGGATGATCTCGCTGATGACCAAGTGGCGTTTGAGAAAAACTGGACCAAACTATCCAATGACAAATCCCGCCGTCTCACCCCAAAAGCCCGCGCCAAAGTCTCGCAAATTGCCGAAGTTTGCCGCGAAGACTATAAAGTTGGTAAAGCCGCCACCATGCGCGCCTGTCTCGAACAACAACACGATTATTTAGCGGCTGAGACTAACAAAAAGGTCTGGCAGGCCATGAAGCCGGGCGGCTAAAAAATCCCGCTTAATAAAAAAGGTAACAAAAGTTAAGGACGCGTTTGGTCCACTCTTTTATACCATGAGCCACTCTAGAATTAGTCTTAAGGAATAAAAGATGAAAATAACTGACGCCCTACGAGGCGAACACGGCGTTCTTTACGTATTATTTGAAGATGTGCGGGAAACAATTAACGACAGCGATAATATCGAGGTTATCAGAAAATCAATTTCTACACTTGATAAAGCGCTGCTTTCACATGCCGGGATTGAAGATAGCATTCTCTTTCCGGCCTTAGACCAACATATTGCTGGCATGGGACCACTGGAAATGATGCGCGCGGAGCATCAAGAAGTTGATGAACTCGTGGCAGCTGCTCGTGTCGAACAGGACATGGCGACGCTTAAATCCCAGGCCAAACAGCTGATCGATCTCGCTTTTGGCCATTTCCAGAAAGAAGAAATGGCATTATTTGCGATGGCCGAACAGTTCCTCAGTGAGGAAGAATTAGCAGCGCTCGGTGAGCAATGGGCTGCAAAACGCAACGTTACCGTCGAAGGGCACAGTTGTATTAGCGCCGCCTAAGCATAGCTATTTCTCAAATTTTCCGGTCAACACGGCTTTTTCAATCGTCGCAAAATGCAGATTGAAGCCGATGATGGCCGCTGACAAATCCGGCGTCACCGGCAATTCAGCGGCACCGACAGCATGCAGCGTGAAAATGTAGCGGTGCGGGCCGTGGCCTTCGGGCGGGCAGGGACCACCGTAGCCGGGGGCTGGAAAATCATTGCGGGTCTCAATCGCTCCGGCGGGTAGGCCGTTCCTTGACGCATCAAGTGGTATTTCCCGGACGTCTTTCGGGATATTTATGACTACCCAGTGCCAAAATCCGCTGCCGGTCGGTGCATCCGGATCATACATGGTGAGGGCAAAGCTCTCGGTACCTTCCGGCGGGTCGGTCCAAATGAGGTGCGGTGACTGATTGCCGCCGGCACAGCCAAAGCCGAATTCTTCCGACAAAATATGATCCATGGCGAGCGTATCGCCTTCGTTAAAACTATCACTGGTGAGTTTAAAATCTGACATCGGCGTCTCCTTTTTGTTAGAGGTTAAAAAAGGAAACGCGATTTTTCAAGACAAATGAAACTAAGCTTATTTCGCGGCGTGAATTCTTATTTCAGGCTGTCGAGAATTTTAGTCAGTCTAGCAGTACCGAGATATTCCCTATTGCCGTCGCCATAAACGATTTTGCCTTGCTTATCGAAAATAAAACTCGCCGGCACGTAGACCAGTGGTGAGAAATCTTTCTCAACTTTAGGACTAGCGCGAATAACGCGGATGGCGGGGTGGAAGGTTCGCACCATACTGCGGAGACGTGAGGGTGAATCGTCACCATAACGGCCCTCGGTCCAGCTCACGGCGACAACATTAACGCGTTCAGTCCCGCCATCGTTTAAAAATTTACGGAGTTGCACGAACTCCGCACGGCAGGTGGTTCACCAACTGGCGAAAAAAGTAACGAGGACCGGTTTGCCGTCGAACGTTTCCTGGCCGACTTTTTTGCCCAGTACTGGTTGAGCTGCCAGCAGGCCAGCTTTGACGCTTTCAGAAAGGCTGAGGCCGGGGCCGGCTTTCGCAGATGGTGCAGCCGTTAATAAAAATGCGCTAACCGCAGCGATCATAATTAATTGGATGGATTTCATATGTTTTCACCTGACTAAATTTTGATTTCTGATACCACTTTTACAGTAGATAAACGCCAACTCCAGGAACATTATTCCCCAGTATGGTAAATTTTACGTGTGCTATGGCTGCCAAAGGTACTCAGCACCAAGATTTGCTATATCTGTGCAGCCAATTTGGGCGAGAGCAATATCGACTTCTTCGGCAAACATATTCAAGACGTGTTGGCCGCCTGCTTCGCCCAAGGCACCGACACCAAAGACGAATGAGCGACCGGAAAAAACAAAATCCGCGCCTAAACAATAGGCTTTTACGATGTCGCCACCGGTGCGCACGCCGCTATCAAGCATAATCGTCATGCTATCACCAACTTCATCGACGATTCTGGGTAGGGCTTCGATGGAGGAGGGCGCGCTATCCAGCTGCCGCCCACCGTGATTTGACACTATAATGCCATCGGCACCGACCCGTTTGGCGGCTTTGGCGGAGCCCGGAGAGAGAATGCCTTTAATGAGCATCGGGCCGTCCCAGGCTGCACGAATGCGGCGCATCAATTCTTCATCAAGCGTCGGAGAAACCTGTAAGGCTTGGGCAGCACCTAGAGATTTACCTGCCGCGGCATCATCAATATAGGGCACCATATTTTCAAAACGAGGTTTACCGTTGGCGAGAGTGGCTAGCGCCCAACTCGGTTTCCGTGCGATATCCCAGATTATCTTGGGTGTCATCTTAAACGGCATGGTGAAATCATTGCGAAGATCGCGCATACGCTTCGAAGGTACCGGGATATCAACCGTGACGACCAGAACTTTCATACCGGCTGCTTTGGCGCGTTTGAGCAGTTCAAAACAGATATATTCCTGACCCGGCACATAAAGCTGAAACCAAGCGTGATCCGGTGCGATTTCGGCGATCCGCTCAATCGAAGTGGTGCCGACTGCGCTTAAGGTATAGGGGATATTTTGTTCTCTTGCCATTGTTGCCAAATAGGTATCGACCTTGGGCCAGATAAGATTAGCCAGACCGACCGGAGAGACGCCGATTGGGGCATCATAGGTATGGCCGAACAAGGTAACTTTTTGATTGCGCTCCGAGACATCCCGCAAATATTCTGGACACAGCACAATATCTGCAAAGCCTTGCCGGTTGCGAGCAATGTTCGCCTCGTTACCGGCCCCGCCGTCGAGGTAGTCGAAGGCCAGTTTGGGGATGCGTTTTTTTGCGCGTGCTCTAAGGTCATCGATGGTGAGGAAATCTGTAGCTTTCATGGGGCGTTACCTAAATTTAGACCGGCTGAACGCCGGCTTCATAAAACTCGCGCTGTTTTTCTTCGGCGATGTTCAGCATGCGCTCAAGCACGTTGGGGTCTTGGGCGCCGGAAATGGAAAATTGGCGTTCAAATATAAAAGCCGGCACGCCACTAATACCGAGGCGGTGGGAGCGGGGATTCTGTTCCAAGACATCGGCGACGTCTTCATCGCTATAGAGATAGTCTCGCAAAGTCTGTTCATCGAAGCCTTCAGAAACACCGATGTCTATCAGTACTGAACGATTGCCAATATCGCGTCCCGCCATGAAGTAATTTTGATAAAGCGTCTCAACTATTTCTGTGGCACGGTTTTGACGCGCTGCAAAGCGGACCAAGCGATGGGAATCGATGGTGTTGGGCGTACGCTTTACCAGCTCAAAATCAAATTCAATGCCGACCGATTGCCCCGCTTGATTGATGGCATTAAACAAGCGCTCGGAGCGTAAATCGCCACCAAATTTTTTGCGCATATAGCCATGGAAATCAGTGCCCTCCGGCGGCATATCCGGATTGAGTAGAAAGGCGTGCCAATAAATCTCAGCATTGAGCTGAGGCCGCCGGCTCAGCATTTCCTCGAGCCGCCGCTTACCAATAAAGCACCAGGGGCAAATTGTGTCGAATATGATGTCGATATGCATGGCCTTAGGCTAGTGCTGATTGGCCCATGGATCAATAGTGCGATCCATCGGGGAGAATTAAATATCAGGTCCCCTAAATTTTGAAGTGACAGGGGGATTTTATTTTTGTCGATCCAAGGAGTATGTTATTTGCTACCAAGAACATTGTTACGTGGAATAATCTAAAATTTTAATTTGTTAGGTAATGATCGGTTATCTATGGAACGCTTCCAAAAATATTTAGTCGTCCTAGTCCTTGCCTTCGGAGTTGTTGGACTAATCATCGGTTTGCGCGGCTTTGTTCTAGGAATATCCAGCGTGCCCACGCTTGATGCCTGGGCTGTGTTTGATCGAATTTCAAATCAAGGCTTCTCGCCTATGTTGGGTTGGTCACCCTATGAAGATCACCGACCATTAATACCAACAATCCTATCTCAAGCTTCGCTTTGGTTAAGTGAGACGGCTTCCTGGTCGGCAATTTTCCCACAGGTGTTAACTTTTATTTTGGTCGTGATATTATTTTCAACACTTTTTTATTTGAACTTCGATATCAAATCCCAACAACGTTGGGAAATTTTATCATTTTTTGTACTCATATTATTTTCTGTTGTTCATCCCTTTAATATTAATTCCCTGCTTGCGCAATTTCGAACTTGGATCGGTCTAAGCCTATTTTTTTCCACAGTGTCTTGTTTGTTGCTTTATGTAGCATTCGACACTTCTGATCGAATTAGGCGTTTTTTAGTTTTTGGCCTTTGCCTCTTATTTGCTATTTTGGCATCAGCAACGGGTGCTTCTGGATTATTGAGTTGGGGAGTTATTTTAGTCGGTGCAATCGCAATTCGAGCCAATTACAAATACAATTTTGTCATCGTTGTTGTTGCCACATTATCAGTAATTGCTTTTCGAACCCGCTCCGATATTGGTTTTTTCGCTGACGGTGGCTTGACTTGGCTCTTACATCCGTTCGACTACCTAATAGAACTTTCATATTTTTTTGGTTCGGTGATTGGACGAGGCTTATTTATTCAGCCGTTTGCTCATTATTCAATAGAAGTGTCAGTTATTATTGGGATGTTAATTATAGGACTTGCATTTTACCTGGTGATTAGATGGTTACTTAATGTCCGCAAATTAGATCTGGCGTCAATCGGCATATTTGCCATCATCATTTTTGGTTTGGGTTGGGGGTTTATATATATTTTGAAGCATGGCTCGGTTCCACCACACCCAAAAAATTGGATTGCGGCTGGTGATAATGGGTTAGTAATTTTCCCCATGACGATTTGTATAATTTTTCAAATTTACCGAGAATTGAGGCGGGCAAGCTTTAAGCCACTAATATTTATAATTGTGCTTGTCTTGTATGCCGTGTTGCTACCGTCCCATATTTTTAATTGGGAGCAGGCAAAAAACGAAAAATTTAAGTGGGAAATCGGATTGTCGCGATCAATTACCCAACTCGCATTAACACCAAAATTAAATTCAATAGCCCATCCACATTATGGACCAGCAATTTTAAACCGGGCAACTATCGAAACATTGGTTAAATTTAAATATCCACCATTTTCTGATCAACGAATTCGGGCGGTTTATACTCATGACAACATTTTCAAACGATTTCCAGCAATTGAGAAATGTTCAAATAAAATAACAATGACCAAGTTTAAATCATCCCGTGGTTTAGAAATTATTTTTCCAAGCTCACAAATTGCAGCTAATAATATCCCAATGGTAATCAATAGCTCCGGTGATTTAATCGGATATGGTGTTCGGCATCAAAAACTCTTCTTGAGGCGTGGCGGTATTAAAGAATACGCAGGTGAGGAAATTTGGGTTGTACCGTTTTCAAGAAATATAAATAGCGAAAATATCTCAATTGTATTGCTATCATCGAATTTAGGTTCAGTTTGCAGGCTGGTTTTATAGTTATCGCTATCGACGGTATTTCAAAGCCTTTCCACAACTAGAAGTATAGGTTAATTAGAAGCTCAACCGGAACTTCGGACTCATCTAACAATGTCTTTCTCGGCTTTTGGAAATATCAGCGCGATTATGGCGATCCGCGATTACCGAGTTTTTTGGACCGGTAATTTTCTGTCGCGTTCTGGGGGTTGGGTGCAGCGCCTGGCGATAGCCTGGCTCACTTGGGAGCTCACTCAATCGCCGGCTTGGCTGGGAACAATCGGGTTTTTGTCACTTTTTCCGATTGCGGCGCTGACGCCATTTTCAGGCGCTATAGCTGATCGCTTCGGCATTCGACGCACGGCAATCATTGCCGAAACCATTTTGGCGCTGAATGCCTTTGTTTTTGCCGCACTGACTTATACCGGATCGTTGACAATTGAACTCATTGTCGTCTTGACGTTGGTCTACAGTATCACGGCTTCATTTGCCATTCCGGTTTTTAATTCTCTCATTCCGGATATGGTACCGGCCGATATTCGCTCCTCTGCCATTGCTTTCAACGCAACTGCCGGACATGCCTCGACATTTATTGGCGCAGGTGCATTCGGGCTGGTGGTTAGCCTGTTTGATATCGCTGGTACATTTGTCTTAAACGGCCTGACCTTTTTAATCTTCGTTTACAGTCTAATCATTTTACACCTGCCGAGTGAGCAAAAATCGACCGAGCCAGTTCACCGGCTAGTGCATGAGATGAATGAAGGCGTGCAGATGACGCTCGCCAACAAGCCGCTTATGGCGCTTTATTATACGCAGATCGCGCTGCATTTATTGCTGGCACCGCACCGTGATTTATTGGCTGGATTTGCCGAAAATGTATTTAGCCGTGGCACTGAAGGGCTTTCAATACTAGCCGGCGCCTCAGGTATCGGCGCCGTTGTCGGCGGAGTCGCTTTGAGCCTACGTGGTAAAATGTCAGGTTTGATCACTATTCTTAATCAGAGCATTCTCCTGGCTTTGGCCGCGATTTTTGTTTTTGCTTATGCTGGGATTTTCTGGATCGCGGTCGCGAGCATGTTCCTGGTCGGTGCGGCCTTCGTGATTAACGGTTCTTGTATGCAGACACTATTACTCAATACGACTGAGACCTCCAATCGCGGCCGGATCATGGCATTGAGCATAATCCCACCAACAGGATTACCGGCCTTGGGAGCACTCTTGCTGGGATATCTATCAGAAATTTACAGCCTGCAGATCTCATTGGTGAGTGCCTCAATTTGTGGTCTTGTCGTCTGGTTCTTCGCCATGCGCCACGTTAACCGCCATGCCGAGCAATTAGAGACTCCGGTTGAAAGTTAGCCGTTAAAGTGACACTTAGGAAGTAACGGGGTCTCAATAACGAAAAAGAATATTGAAATGGCAACTCAATCGAAATTCGGTGGCATTGGCCGGGCTCTGCAACATCGCAATTATCGTTATTACTGGATGGGAGGGGCGGTATCCATCCTTGGTTTTTGGCTGCACAAGCTGGCACTCGGCTGGCTGACCTGGGAACTCACTCATTCCCCATTCTGGCTGGGAATTATCGGGTTTTCGGCAACTTTTGTGACAGCAATAATTGCGCCTTTTGCCGGTGCTGTGG
>JABIIH010000249.1 GCA_018649245.1 Rhodospirillaceae bacterium
ATGAGCCGGGCTGGCCGATCCACTCGATTGAGCTGCGGCGGGATAACATCACAGGATTTGCGCTTGGAGCAATCGATATTCAACAAATGATTAGTGCAGCCTTTATTTCTCACGACAAACTTGCGACTCCAGACGGTATAGATTTCTACATTTTTGATAACGATAAAATTATTGACGATCCTTTGATATATTTACATCAGTCCCGGAAACGTACCGCTAGCCCGGCACCAAAATTGAATCTAGCAGATTCCCAATCGACTCTTCATGTTACCAATAAAATAGAAATTGGAGATCGAAAATGGCTCCTCGTCGCTCGGCCAATTGAGCCGAATTTTGGTGCAACTGTTCCATTTTCCGCTTGGGGCGTTTTACTGCTTGGCTTGGTTTTATCGGGCACGATCGCGATCCTCTTAAAATCAAATATTGACCGCAACCAAATTGTCGAGGCGCAAGTTATTGAGCGAACGGCAGAAATTTCTGCCAAGACAAAGCAAATTGAGCTCATGCATGATGTAACGGTTATCGCCAATGAAGCAGATAAAGTTGATAAGGCGACCCAGACCTGCATAGACGTCATTTGTGATCATGCTGGTTGGCAGGTTGGGCACGCCTTTTACGTCTCGGCTAACTCTATTGTTGATTCTGGGATTTGGCATCTTAGCGAATCCGGTGACTATACAAAATTTTGCAAAATAACTGCTAAAGCGAAAGACAAAAAAGATATTTTGTTGCCGTGGCTTGTATTGGACCGCAAGCAAACTGTTTGGTTAACCGACAATACAACTGACCATCCGTCGACCCGTATGATCGAAGCAAAATCTCTAGGATTGCATTCTGTTGTTGCCATGCCGGTCATGATCGAAAAAGAGGTCGTTGCTGTGCTCGAGTTTTTTTACGATGACAGAGTAAAGCCGGATGACTCGCTGGTGCGCTCGCTCGCTCATACAGGTACTCAGCTCGGTCGAGTTTTTGAACGTAAAAAAATCGAAAATATGAAAAGCGAATTCATTTCGACGGTTAGCCATGAACTGCGAACGCCGTTGACATCGATAAAAGGTTCACTGGGTCTCATTGTTTCCGGCGTTACAGGTAAATTATCTGATAGCCTCAGTGACATGGTGAATATCGCCTACAACAATAGTGACCGACTAGTTCGTTTGATTAATGACATACTCGATATCGAAAAAATTGAAGTCGGCAAAATGGAATTCAATTTGGAAGTGCTTGAATTGGCGCCTTTGATGAAACGCGTGGTTGCCGAGAACATTGGCTTTGCCGAAGAATATAATGTGCGGCTGGAGTTATTCAATTCATTACCTGATACCAAAGTTCAAGTAGATAATGATCGCATAATACAAGCGATAACAAACTTGATATCAAATGCGGTAAAATTTTCACCGGAAGACGGAATTGTGGCCATCGATGTGGCCGCCCGAAAGCAGGGGATTCGAATCAGCGTTTCTGACCGCGGCCCGGGCATTCCGGAAGAGTTCCGCGAAAAAATATTTAGTAAATTTGCCCAGGCAGATTCGACGGATTCGCGTGCCCAGGGAGGAACCGGTCTAGGACTGAGTATCAGCAAAGCGATTGTTGAAGAGCATTTTGGCACAATCGGATTTGATACCATCGCCGGTGATGGCACAACTTTCTTTATCGATCTGCCAGTTTATCAAGAACGCCTTGAATCGTCGCCCTATGCTCCTCGAAAAACCAAGAATGCGCCACGGGTGCTGATCGTCGAAGATGATCGGGATATCGCAAAATTGCTTGAATTTATGCTCAGTAATGATGGTGTCGATGCTGATATTGTTTACAACGCTGCCGATGCCAAACAGGCACTTAAAGACTCCCATTATGACGCCATGACGTTAGATCTGGTGCTGCCTGACCAGGATGGTATTTCCTTGGTTCAGGAAATACGCCAGTTTGAAAGAACGCGTGATCTACCTATTGTCGTTGTCTCAGCCAAAGCCATTGAAGGGAAGAAAGAACTTAATGGCCACGCCTTTGGAATTATCGATTGGATTCAAAAACCGATCGACCAAAAATATTTAAACGCAACTTTATTGCGGGCCATCCGAAGTGGTTCGGATTATAAGCCTCATATCCTGCATGTCGAAGATGATTTGGATGTCGCGCAGGTTGTTTCTAAATTGGTTGATGATATCGCGACTGTGACGCTGGCGACCAGTTTGGCTGAAGGTAAGGAACTCTTGCGCTCCCAAAGTTTTGATCTTGTGGTTCTCGATTTGATGCTGCCGGATGGAGCGGGGGAAGATTTGTTGACCGAATCCCACAAAAGTGGCGCCGAGTCGCCGCCCTTTATTGTCTTTTCCGCCAAGGAAATCCAATCTTCTACAATATCCGACGATATCAAAGCGGCCTTGGTTAAATCGCGAACCAGTAACGAGAAATTGGTATCGACCATCCGGGCGGCAATTGAAGGCGTTTAAGCCAAAGTATATTCTCGACTACCTAGGGTCGCGGCAATTGAGGTATTTGGACTGCATCCACATTTTGTGGCATGATAGGCAGCAATAACAACAGAATTGAAACGGTAGGAGGTTTCGATGCCAAAAGACTCCCAAGATGAAACTGTGGCAGAACCGCAGGTTAATCCGGATGAACTCCGCGAGCAGGTCAAAGAAAAATACCGCGAGGTTGCAGTCGAACCTGATGGTGAATTTCATTTTCATACCGGCCGTTATTTAGCCAATCGGCTAGGCTATGATAATGCGCTGGTTGATCCGCTGCCGGATGTGGCGGTTGAATCCTTTGCCGGCGTGGCTAATCCTCATTCCATGATGCCGCTTGATGAAGGTGCCAAGGTCGTTGATGCCGGCTCTGGCGCTGGGTTCGATAGCTTCATTGCCGCCGCCCAAGTTGGTTCTTCGGGACGCGTTGTCGGCATTGATATGACCGAGGAGATGCTGGAAAAATCCCGCCAAACCGCTGGTGCTATGGCACTCGATCAGGTCGAATTTCGCGAAGGATTATTGGAAAAAATGCCGGTTGAAGACGGTTGGGCTGATATTCTGATCAGTAACGGTGTGTTTAATCTTTGTCCGGATAAACAGGCAGCATTTTCTGAAGCCTTTCGGGTATTACGTCCGGGTGGCCGGCTGCAATTCGCCGATATTGCCAACAGCAAACCCGTGCCGGAGGGCGCCCTCAACAACATTGACCTCTGGACCGCCTGAATTGCCGGTGGCCTGCCGTGTGCAGGCTGGCAACAAATGCTGGAAGATATTGGTTTTATTAACGTCGAAATTAGTGAGCCGGTTGATACCTTTGGCGGGGCTGGCGGCGAAAGCAATGCCCGCGCCTTCGAGGTCTACGGCTATGCCTTCCTGACGTTCAAACCAGAGTAAAGATCAGTACTCCTCTTCTTCGATCACCCAGGGTTCGGTTTCAGCTGCCGCGTACCAGTCTTGCATGTCTGGAAGGTCGAGCACTGCGTCCATATAGGTCTGGATCGTGTCATCAACCGGCACTGCGTAGGTTTTAAAGCGCGACACCACCGGCGCATACATGATGTCAGCGATTGAGAACTCACCAAATAAAAACGGCCCGTCGTGCTTGGTTAAGCAATCTCGCCAAATCGTCTGAATGCGGGCGATGTCATTGGCACAGGCTTCGGTCGCTTCAATGCCGGGAAAGACTTTCCGGCAGTTCATATGATATTGCGAGCGGAGCCCGGTAAAGCCCGACAGCATTTCGCAAGCGATCGAGCGCGCTTCGGCCCGCCGCCCAGCATCCAGCGGCCACATCTTGGCGGCGGGGTTAAGCTCGGCGACATATTCGGCGATGGCGAGAGATTCCCAGATGGTATTGCCGTTATGAAGCAGCACCGGCACTTTGCCGGCCGGCGTTTCCCGCGCCATGGTGTCAGCGTGATTATCTTCAAATAGCGGCACCAACTTCTCCTCAAATTCAAGGTCGGACATCTTGACCGCCAGCCAGCCACGCAGCGACCACGAAGAATAGTTTTTATTGCCGATTATAAGAGTAGCTTCAGTCATCTATCTAAATCTCCCTGCCGCCATCATAAAGCGCGGTGGCTAAAGCTTCAAACTTCAAGCTCTCTCTTGCGATTACATAGCCCTGGTGATAGTTTCCGCCGGTTCTAAACATATGGCAATTTCAACCACATTTAAGAGTACGAACCTTGGATAAAGACACCGTCCTGAACATTGCAAAATTGGCGCGTATTAAAGTCTCCGAAGCCGAAACGGAAAGCCTCGCCGGCGAACTCACCAATATTTTTGATTGGATTGAGCAATTGAACGAGGTCAATACCGACAATGTCGAGCCGATGACCAGCGTGGTGGCGATGGCGATGCCGAGCCGCGTCGATGAAGTCAATGACGGTGATGACGCGGAGCGGGTTCTTAAAAACGCACCCGACCGGCCAGCTGATGCCCAGGGAAATTCATTAGCTTTCTACACTGTGCCGAAGGTGGTTGAGTAATGAGTACTCTGACTGACCTTACCATCGCCGCAGCCCGGAACGGCCTGGACAAGGGCGATTTTACATCTAAAGAATTGACCGAGGCCCATATCGCCGCGGTTGAAGCGGCCCGCGATCTCAATGCCTTTATCACCGAAACCCCGGAGCTTGCGTTAGCGCGTGCCAAAGCTTCCGATGAACGCCGCGCCAAAGGTGGAGTGGCCAGTGGCATGGATGGCATCCCCATCGCGGTTAAGGATCTTTATTGCACTGAAGGGGTTGAGACGACAGCGGGTTCCCACATTTTGGACGGCTTTACGCCGCCATACGAATCGACCGTAACGCAGAACTTGCGCGATGCCGGGGCAGTGATGCTGGGTAAAACAAATATGGATGAGTTCGCTATGGGCTCGGCCAATATTACCAGCTACCACGGCAATGCCATCAACCCGTGGAAACTCGACGATGGTAAAGACCGGGTACCGGG
>JABIIH010000165.1 GCA_018649245.1 Rhodospirillaceae bacterium
CCATTCAGGCCAAGAACAGCCGGGCCTTTGAAGAATTGCGTTGGGCCGGCTTTGTCAGCGGTATCTTGCCGGTGGCGATCAACTGGCGGCTGGCCCCGCCGGAGATTAAGCATGTGCTTGAGGACTCTGGGTGCGATATAATTTTTATTGATGAAGATTTTGTCAGCGTCTTCGAGAACCCTGAACTGAGCCAATGGCAAGCTGGACTACACCCCATCGGGCCGGATTTAGAGAGCCAAATAGAGCAGGCGCAAGCAGCTGAAACCAAGCCGGACATTAGCCCTGATGATGATGCCATGCTTTTCTATACCGGCGGCACCACCGGGCGCAGTAAAGGTGTGCGGCTGAGCCATTGGAATATTATTTCCTGCGGCCTGGCCTTTGGTCTCGGCGTCGGAGCCAGGCCGGATGGGGTTTTTCTCCATGTCGCGCCGATGTTCCACTCGGCTGATTTGTTGGCGACCGGGTGGTTTCTCAATGGCGGCGCACATTGTTATATGCCGGCTTTTTCGCCCGCCGGTTTCCTCGAGATTATCCAGGATAGCAAGGTCAGCGCCACGGTAACCGTACCGGCCATGCTGATGGCCATTGTGAGCGGGGCCGGGGGCGCGAATGTCGCGGATTTCGAATTGTCGTCGCTGAAAACGCTAATTTTTGGTGCCTCGCCGATGGCCTTTGAATGGACCGAACGGGTCGCCAAAGCTTTCCCGGATGCTGGTTTTCTTAATTGCTACGGGCTAACCGAAGTTGCGCCGGATTTAACCATTTTCACCGCGAATGAATTCAGAGCGGCGATTGAAAGCGGCGAGCGCGACGGTATCGTCAACTCGGTCGGCAAACCCAATATGCTGGTCGACTTGAGGGTGGTCGGCGAGGACGGCCAGGATGTCGCGGCGGGCGAAGTTGGGGAACTGTGGGCGCGGGGGCCCAACATCATGACAGGCTATCTCAATTTGCCGGACGAAACCGCTGCGGCGATCAGTGACGGCTGGCTGCATACCGGCGATATGGCGCGCATCGATGAGGGTGGCTATGTCTATCTCTTGGACCGGCTCAAAGATCTGGTCATCACCGGCGGCGAGAACGTTTATTCCTCGGAAGTTGAAGCTGCCCTGCACCGTCATCCGGCGGTCAGCGAGGCCGCCATTATCGGCCTTCCCGATGACAAGCTCGGCGAAGCCTTGTTCGCGGTCATTGTCTTGCGCCCAGATACAGCAGCCAGCGAAGACGAGCTGATCAGCCATTGCCGGGAGCTGATCGGCGGCTACAAAATCCCCCGCTCTTACGCCTTTGTCGAGGCGCTGCCCAAAAGTGCGCTGGGCAAAGTTCTAAAGGCGGAGCTCAGGCAGCAGTATTCATAACCCTTAGCGAAGGCTGGTGACCCCGAGAGGATTCGAACCTCTGACCTACAGATTAGGAATCTGTCGCTCTATCCGACTGAGCTACGGGGCCGTGTGATAATTCTATGTGAATGAAGGCCTGACGTCATTAGTCAAAGCAGGCTGGCCGGAAAACTTATTGCAGCGGCAGGGAGTAATAAAGCGTCAGCGTTTCGGTGCCGGGGTTTTGGTCAGCCAGGCTGGCGTTCGAATAATGCGAGATGGCCAGACCCAGCCGCGCCCTATTATCAAACCGGTAAGCAATCTCGGCTTGTGATCTGAACTCAACCTTATGACCGAGATCAAGCTTGTTGTTACCGCCCCAATAATAATGCGGCGCAAAAGACGGCGTCAGCACAAAGCGGCGGCCGAGAAAAAGATCAACCAGCACGCCGGCGCCGATAAAGCCCTGCTGGGTGCTGGTATAAGCGCCCGCAGCAAAGGGCTTAAAAAAACCGAACTTTTTGTCCGAGCGGTATTCGACCCGAAACTCCGCACCTTTTTCTTTCTTGCGGTTAAAATCGTAAAAACCCGCACCAAAAGACAAAAACGCCGGATCGTCCTTCTTGGCGTCCTGGGCCGACACCGGGGCGAGCGGCAAAATGGCGAAGGCCACCACCAATCCGGTCAATAATTTTAGTACGCTGCGGGTCACGGTTCGTTTTCACCTAAATGGGTTCGTATCAATAACGTCCGGCATCTTACGGGTGATTGGGCCAAATGCAAGAAAATAGCGCCTGATCTTAATGGTTTAGCTATTTTTGGCTCATTTTAAAGCGCTCAGTGGCGCCAACCAAAGCCGAGCGAACCGCCGGTTCCATCGCCGAATGACCGGCATCCGGCACCACCACATAGCTCAATTCCGGCAATTCCTTGGCCAGTGCATCAGCCGTGCCGATGGGGCAGACCATGTCGTAGCGGCCTTGCACGATGGTCCCGGGCAAATGGCGAATTCGCTCCAAATGATCGAAAAAATAGTTTTCCGGCAGATAGAGATCGTTGACAAAATAATGCGCCTCAATGCGGGCCAAGGCGACTGAAGCGCGGCCGGAATCAAGCCCGGAGACACCGCGGTGTGACGGTAACAGCGTCGAGCACGCCCCCTCAAAGCGCGCCCAGACACGGGCGGCAGGCTCATGAACATGGCGGTCCGGATCGACCAGACGCTGGTGATAAGCGCCCAGTAAATCTGCCCGCTCGTCTGCAGGCAAATACTCACTAAACTCCCGCCAATTTTCCGGAAACACCGCTTTAATGCCATCCAGGAACCAATCGAGCTCTTTTTGACTGCAGAGAAAAATACCCCGCAAGATAAAACCCAATACCCGCTCGCTATGTTCAATACCGTAGGCGAGCGCCAAGGATGAGCCCCAGGAGCCGCCAAACACCAGCCACTTATCGATCTTGAGATGCTGGCGCAGCACTTCCATATCGCTGAGCAAATGCTGGGTGGTGTTATTGCTGACATCGGCAAAGGGCTTCGAGCGGCCACTGCCACGTTGATCAAAAATCACGATGCGATAATATTCGGGATCAAAAAACCGCCGGTGCGAGGGTGCCGCCCCCGCCCCTGGTCCGCCATGCAGAAAAACCACCGGGACGCCGTCCGGGTTACCCGAGACCTCCCAATACATTTGATGGTGGCCATCAAGATCAAGCAGACCTTTATCATAGGCTTCAATATCGGGATAAAGCTGATATGTTGTCGAGGATACATCCATAAGTATAGGTCTAGGCGGTTGCGCGTATTCTGTCAAAAAATAGCTCTATCGAAAGCCGGTCACGATTTTGTGCTTTATTGCGCGGTGATCGCCTTGGTGTTGCTGTTTGCGCCGCACCTTCAAGCTAAGGACCTTAAACTCGTCAAAGGCGAGACCGCAGAAGTCGCGCTGGTGGTTGATGGCGATACGATCAAGCTCAAACACGCCATCGGCAAAGGGAATCTGGTTTCAGAGCAAATAAGACTGGTTGGCATCCAGGCGCCGAAACTGCCGCTCGGGCGCAAAAACTTTAAAACCTGGCCCTTGGCGGCAGTGGCCAAGCGGGCGCTGGAAAAACTCGCCCTCGGCAAAAAAGTGACGCTGTCCTACGGCGGGCGGCGGATGGACCGGCACGGCCGCCTGCTGGCTCATCTGCATTTGCCGGACGGTGCCTGGATCCAGGGGGCGTTATTGTCGCAAGGTATGGCGCGGGTCTATTCCTTTCCCGACAATCGGGCGGTTATTGCCGAAATGCTGTCGAAAGAGAAATCCGCCCGCGCTCAAAAGCTTGGTATCTGGCGGCACCCGTTTTACCGCATTCAGGCGCAAACCGAACTCGTCACCGGTCTCAAGCAGCTTAAAAACTCCTTTCAGCTGATCGAAGGCCGTGTGCTTGATGTCACGCGTTTGCGCAATAAAGTATTTATCAATTTTGGCGCCAATTGGCGGACGGATTTTACGGTCTCTCTCAACGCGCGGGCAATAAAATTATTTGCTCGGATGGGCGTTGATCCTTTATTATTAAAAGGCCAGCGCGTTCGGGTGCGTGGCTGGATCAAGTCGTATAACGGCCCGATGATAAATGCCACTCATCCCGAGCAAATTGAGATGTTGGATAAATAGAGCATGATGCAGATGCAAAAATTATTTGGGCTTGTATTGGTCCTGCTGGCCACCGCCGGTCTCGCGGGTTGCTCGGTCAATCCGGCCACCGGCGATCAAAACTTCACTGGCTTTATGTCGCTCGACGATGAGCAGCGCATTGGTGCTACCGAACACCCAAAAATTCTTAAATCGTTCGGCGGTGCCTATAAAGACCAAGCCGTGATCACCTATGTCAATAATATCGGCAATCAGCTGGCGGCTAAATCTGAGCTGCCGAACATCACCTGGACTTTCACCGTGCTCAACTCGCCGCAGATTAACGCCTTTGCGCTGCCCGGCGGCTATGTCTATGTCACCCGTGGCTTGATGGCCTTGGCCAGCAGCGAAGCAGAGCTCGCCGGTGTGATGGCGCATGAGATTGGCCATGTCACCGGCCGCCACACCGCGCAGCGCTATAGCAAGGCAACGGGGGCTTCGGTATTGGGTGCCATTCTCGGTATTGCCGTCGGCTCCAGTGCAGTTAGCGAGTTGTTCAATGTCGGTGCCGGCCTTTATCTGAAATCGTTTTCCCGCGAACAGGAATTTGAGGCTGATTCTTTGGGCGTGCGTTATTTATCCCGGACCAATTATGACACTAAATCGATGGCGAGCTTTTTATCGAAGCTGCGCTCGCACAGCCAGTTGGAAGCCAAGCGCCACGAAAAAGACCCCTCCAGTGTCGATCAAGGCAATATGTTTGCAACCCACCCCCGCACCATCGATCGGGTGCAACGCGCCATTAAAAACGCCAAAGGAGCAAAATCCGGCACACGCCTCGGCACTGTCGATTATATGGAGCGCTTGCATAAAATGCTCTATGGCGACGATCCCAAAGAAGGCTTCATCAAAGGCCGCACCTTCATTCATCCCGAATTGCAATTTCGCTTTGAGGTGCCGGAAGGCTTTCGTTTGTTTAACAGTCCCCGTGCCGTTGTCGCCAGAGGCCCGAAAGGCGCCATCATCCAGTTTGATATGGCGGGCAAGCCTTATAATGGCGCCATGACATCTTATATTCCAAACGTCTGGGCCAAGCGGGGTAGTTTTCAGCGTGTCGAGCCGCTCACGGTTAACGGCCTGGAAGGAGCGACGGCGACCACCCGAATGCGGCAACAGAGCGGCACTTTTGATTTGCGCTTTATCGCCATCCGCCAACGTATGAATAGAGGTGACGACCGCATCTACCGCTTTATGTTTTTAACGCCGGTGAATTTAACCGAACGCCTGTCGCTGGGCTTGCGCCAAACGACTTTCAGTCTGCGCTCGGTTTCTTTCAGCGAAGCGCAAAAGTTCAGACCAACCCGGATTTTAATCAAGCCGGTCCGGGCCAATGATGCGGTTCAGACCTTCGTCCGCCAAATGAGCATCGGTGATTTCAGGGAAGAAACGTTCCGGGTGATCAACGGCCTCGGCGCCAATGACAATCTGCGCCGCGGCAAACTGGTCAAAATCATCTCGGAGTAAAATATTAACTTTTGAGGCTGCCGAACAGCTCGGTCAGAAAACCGATCGACAATTCATAGATACCGGGTGAGGTGCTTTCACGCCCACCCGCAACATTGAGGATTTTAACCTCGTCCCGGACAATCCAATCTCTGACATCACTGACATGGCCTTTGCCCTGAAAATCAAAAATTAGGCAGGATTTTCCCAACTTTTGGGCTAGCTCAACGGTCAGCATGGAGCCGTCATCAAGTCCTTCATCGGCCAAAACCAAAGTGCCGTCACTTTCAGAAACATTTAGCGAAGTTCGTTCTGCCGGGTCCGGGCTTTCGGTTTCCTGCAGCGGATAGTGCTCAGCAATCTCGCCATCTTCGGCCCAGCGCCCTAGCGGACACCAGCCGCCACACTCAATGCCCAACCGCAGCGCCGCATCCAGCGCCGCCCGGTCAACCCCGGTCTGGCCACCGGAGACGATCTTATCGATAACGTATGAATCAGGTTCTGAGGACATACTCGACACTACCAAATAAAAAAGGGCGCCAGAGAAAAATCTCGACGCCCTTGGGGATAAATATTTTGCTTAAGCCGCCTGCAAAACTGCTTCCAGTTTTTCGGTGGCTTTTTCTTTGTCGATGCTTTCGACGGCAGCAAACTCACCGGCCAAGCGTTCCAGAGCCGCTTCATAGATTTGGCGTTCACTGAAAGATTGGTCAGGCTGGCCAACATTACGATGGAGATCGCGAACGACTTCAGCAATTAAGCACGGATCACCGGAGTTGATCTTGGCTTCATATTCCTGGGCACGGCGGCTCCACATGGTGCGCTTAATCCGGGCGCGGCCTTTTAAAGTCGTTACCGCATTATCCATAATTTTGCGCGAGCTCACTTTACGCAAGCCCGAGGTTTCCATTTTATTGGTCGGCACCCTGAGCGTCATCCGGTCATTATCAAAGGTCACGACGACCAATTTTAAGTCGGTGCCGGCAATGTTTTCTTTTTCGATGCCTTGCACCTGGCCAACACCGTGGGTCGGATAGACAACAAAATCACCGGCTTTGAAGGCTATTTTATCTTTTTTGGTACTTTTTGCTTTCGCCATAGTTCTCAATTTCTCCAACAATTTGCCAATAAGCGCTAAAAAATCGTCTTGCCCGTCCGGTTAAGTTCAGCCGCCTCGGGTGCGCCAATCTACATATATTTTTCTGATTCCACTGTTTTGCTAGCGAATTCTCTATATTCCTATCTTGCCAGCTCTATATCGAGCTCAATAAGCCGCTCACACAACAATGCCGACCCAGCCTGCCATTTTACCGGCCTACGTGATCGGCAGACATGTTATACCACAAAAATAGGCCTAAATACAGAGCCATTTGTTAACATGTGTATTAATAGGTGAAAATACGTATAAAACGTAAGAAAAATGGCCCGCGAAAACGAGCCATAATCCTTTAATTTCAACGGGTTGGCGCAAAAATGGCCTTTAGTTGCCAGCACCCGGGCTTTCGCTCAATTCAGCGCGTTAGCCTTCTTTATCTTTCCATTCATCGGCGTCAGCCGGGCTTTCGCCTTTAACCGTGATATTTGGCCAAGTCGCTGCCAGGCGGGTGTTTATTTCCAGCCATTCATCCAAGCCATCCTCGGTATCCGGCAAAATAGCTTCGGCAGGACATTCCGGTTCGCACACACCGCAATCGATGCATTCGTCAGGGTGAATTACCAAAAAGTTTTCACCTTCATAGAAGCAATCGACGGGGCAAACCTCGACGCAATCCATATATTTACATTTAATACAATTTTCGGTGACGATGTAGGTCATGTTGGTCTCCGTTAAAACCCTATATTATTATTCGCCTAACTAGCAGGCTCATTCTTTCTTACACTTATGATGCACCAATGCCAAGTCTTGCAATCACTCTTTTTCTAGCATCTCCACGGTCGCGGTCATTGACGTAAATCAAGCCGGCAACCCTGCTAATTAGATTTGCTTCAAAGTGATCAACATTGCCATCGGCGTAAGCCACTTCCCACAGCATTTCGATCATCTCGATCCGCTGTTCAGCCTCATAGCGGTCTTTGATCACCCGGGTAAAGTTGTAGAGCTGCCCTGATTCCTGAATCACGATCTCAGCTTCCTCGATCAGCGTTTGAGATTCATCGTCGTTGAGCTCAAAATGAGATTTCATCAGCTGAGTAATGCTGGCGCGTTCGTCCTCATCAAAATCCCCATCCATGTAGGCGGCTTCGACCAGCAGGGCAGCAGCAGCGGCCTGAAGTTCATCTTTTTCCGGCGGGCCGGCTTTCGCGGCACCCTCGGCAAATAATGCTTTAATTCGATTTATCATGAAGCGCTGTCTAGCATGGAGAATTCCTCAGGAAAAGCCACAAGGCTGGAATGTTCAATCACGCCCCATCAATTTATCGATAGCCCGGCGTTCGGTCTTGGTTGGCCGGCCAGCTCCCAGTTCACGTTTTGCAGGTTTAGCAACGGCCGCCTTGTCGCCTTTCTGCCGCATCTCAGGGGGCGCCAAATCTTCGTAGAGTGCCTGCGCCTCAGGGGCCGGACCCCGCCGGGTACCGAGGGCGACAATTTTGATCACCCTAATATGCGTGCCTTTCGGAAAGGTTAGCACATCACCCGGACGAACCAGGTGATGTGCCTTCGATGTGACCTCGCTATTGATGCGTACTTTACTTGATTGGCAGAGCTTGGTGGCGAGCGAACGGCTTTTCATAAAGCGTGCCTGCCACAGCCATTTATCCAAGCGCAGACCTTCACTCATTTGTGGCACTCATGAAACTTTAAGCTCTTTTAATTTCGCAAAAGGTGAATCTTCGGATGGCGGCCTCGATGGCGTCGCCTTTGGGCCTCGGGGATTTTTGTTTTTGCGGGAAGGCTTCTTCTTGGCTTTAGCGGCAAAGGCGAACAGCACGGTTTCATCGCCCTCTTTTGGTTTTAGCGTCTCATAGCCGAGCGATTTAAAAACACCAACTACGTCCTCCGCCGAACAGCCCAGCAAATTCAGCAATTCTGGATCGGCGGCGAACGGGCCTTGGAGGCTGCGCGTTTTCAGCATACCTAGCACCCGTTCCAGGATATCAATACGCACCGAAAGATCACCCGCCTGCCTGAAACCGGCAGCCTGCATAAAATCAAACGGTACCGCCGCATCATAAGGCACTGAGACCCTTCCCGGCGGCGGCACTTTCGGCAGCGGCTTAATATCGTTTTTAATCGCCCAAAGAAGCGCGCTGAGACCTGCTGGTTTGGGCC
This sequence comes from Rhodospirillaceae bacterium, assembly GCA_018649245.1. Classification (GTDB taxonomy): domain Bacteria; phylum Pseudomonadota; class Alphaproteobacteria; order Rhodospirillales; family UBA2165; genus TMED23. Next base: position 8,715 of record JABIIH010000165.1, read on the forward strand.
GCAAAAGCGGCGGGAAGTATACCTCGCGGCGACCCAGCTTAATGCCGAGATGATGCAGCGCCCCATAATCTTTTTTCTCCAGCGCCTTTAACTGTTTGGCGGCCTGGCGTTTGTTTAGGACGCCGCCGCCTTCAACCAGCTGAAATACCAAGCCCCGCACCGCTCCTGTTAGATTGCGATCCCTGGCTTTTAAGAGCGGCTTAAGATTTCGCTCAATATATGTATCCAGCCAGATTTGCAGGCGCTGTTCGATTTTTTCCCGGATCGGGCCTTCCAGCAAATCACTCGACATCAGCTTAACACTTGGCTTGAGCGCATCGGCGCCGGCAATAAGACGCGCCACCGATTGTGCCTGATTATTATTGGTCCAGGTCAGCCTGCCGTCATTACACAGCTCTATGGTTTCGTCCGGAGCATTAATTAAAGCGCTGGCCCGGCGCTCAACCTCACCCGCCAGGGCCCGAAAGGCCGCCGCCGTCACGGTGCGCCCGGCAACATCGCTATCGGTCGCATCCGGCACGAACTTAAAGCCATCGATACGTCCGACAAAATGACCTTCGACCATAACGTCGCCTTCGGCATTTACCGCTGCTTGCAGATATTCTTTATCTTTGAGTTTCCGCACCAGCACCGCCGTGCGTTGGTCAACAAAGCGCTGGGTCAGTCTTTCATGGAGCGCATCGGAAAGCCGGTCTTCGATATCGCGGGTGCGGGTTTGCCAGCTTTCCGGCTCAGCCAGCCAATCAGAACGGTGGGAAATATAGGTCCAGATACGGATACTGGCGATGCGGTCAACCAGCGATTCAATGCCGCCATCGACCTGATCGATGCGCGAGACTTCTTTAGCGACCCAGTCATTATCCAGCTTCCCGGCACCGCTCAAAGATTGGTAAACATGGGACAACAGACGAAGATGGCCACCGGTCAACTGCTTGCGAAAATCAGGGATTTGGCAGACCTCCCA
>JABIIH010000284.1 GCA_018649245.1 Rhodospirillaceae bacterium
CGCTTTTGACCAAGCTAAAACAAAACGGCAAAACAATCGCCGGTTTCGGTGCGCCTGCCAAGGCGACGACGCTGATGTATCATTTTAACCTCGGCCCTGATATCGTCGACTTTATTGCCGATGATGCAACGCTGAAACAGGGACTCTTTAGCCCGGGGCTTCATATTCCCGTTTTGCCGGGCCAGGCGCTCTATGATAAAAAGCCGGATTATGTTGTCTTACTGGCATGGAACTTTGCCCCGCAGATCATGAGCAATCATACAAAATACCTAGAAAGCGGCGGACATTTTATTCTGCCATTACCAGAAGTGAAGGTTTATTAAAGTGCAAAATTTTTCTCTTCCCGAGGATATCAATGAGGTTGTTGAACGCATCAAAGGGCCAGCCCAGGATTTTGCGGGCAAAACCATTTTATTGACCGGCGGCAGAGGCTTTCTTGGGCGCTATTTCATGGAAGTATTTGATAAGCTCAACAAAGACATTTTGGAAAAGCCCGCTCAGCTCATCGTTCTCGACAATCTCATTACTGCTGGCGAGGAAGGGGCGCAAATTCCAGACCACGATCATATCGAATTCGTCCAGCATGATGTCATCAAACCCTTCGACTATGATGGTAAACTGGATTACGTCATTCATGCCGCTGGTATTGCCTCGCCGTTTTATTATCGCGCTTATCCGATGGAAACTTTAGAGGTAGCCATAACAGGCACCAGAAACATGCTGGAGTTGGCCGAAAAATCTGACGCCCGCTTTTCGTTTTTTTCGTCGAGCGAGATTTATGGCGACCCGGATGCCAAACATGTCCCCATGCAGGAAAGCTATCGCGGCAACGTTTCCTGCCAGGGACCGCGCGCCTGTTATGATGAAAGCAAGCGGGTTGGAGAAACCTTGTGTTATATTTTCCACACCCAAAACGGCACCAAGACAAACACCATTCGGCCGTTTAATGTTTTTGGACCTGGCATGCAGGAAACCGACTACCGCGTGCTGCCAAATTTTGCCAGCCGGATAAAATCAGGCGAGCCGCTACATATCTATGGCGATGGCACCCAAACCCGAACGTTCTGCTATATCACCGACGCTTTGGTGGGCTTTTTCCTGGTTATCCTGAAAGGTGTGCCGGGCGAGGCTTATAATATCGGTAACCCCAAGCCGGAAGTCTCGATGATTGATTTGGCTGAAGCGCTCAAAAATGTCTCAAAAAGCGAGATTAAGTATGATTTGATCGAATATCCCGACAGCTATCCCGCAGATGAGCCGATGCGCCGCAGCCCGGATATTCGAAAAGCCCATCTCCAGCTTGGCTTTGAGCCCGTGGTAGAATTTGAAGATGGTCTGGCAAGGTTTTTGACCTGGAGCGACAATGTCTATCTAGGAGAGCAATAATCTCGTCTTTTTAAATTCCCCTTATTTAAATTTAAGACTTTCTCGGCTATATAAGCGATATGAATTTTCTTCATATCGCTTTTCTTTTTTTCGGCACAGGATTGGTTAGCCTGGCTGCGACCGGATTAACGCTCCGCATGCTAAAGCGGCGTAATATTGTTGATACGCCAAACGAGCGATCCAGTCACGAGACGCCAACGCCAAGGGGCGGCGGCCTGGCGGTCATCCTGGTCATCTTGATTATCTGGGGCCTTTCATTGGGCGGAGCGATACAGACCTATCAATGGCTGTTGGTCGCCACGCTCTTTATTGGCGCAATATCCTGGATTGATGATCTAAGAAGTTTGCCGGCAAGCATTAGACTGGCCTCACAATTTATCGCCGTCGGCTTGGTGTTTTGGTTGATGCCAGCATCAAATCTCTATTTCCACGGAATTTTGCCGCTGTGGCTCGATAATCTATGCGCCCTCTTCCTCTGGGTCTGGTTTATCAATCTGTTTAATTTTATGGATGGCATCGATGGTATTTCGGTGGTCGAAGCAAGCAGCATCGGACTTGGCCTATTTTTGCTGATGATGATCGGCGCGGCGCAAATGACGTTGGGTCTTTTAGGCCTTGTGATCGCCGCCGCTTCGCTTGGGTTTTTATGGTGGAATTGGCATCCAGCGAAAGTATTTCTCGGCGATGTTGGATCCGTACCCTTGGGGTTTTTACTCGGCTGGTTGCTGTTAGAGGTATTAGCAAGCCCGCTCTGGCCGGTCGCAATAATCTTACCGCTTTATTATTTGGCTGACGCGACGCTCACTTTAATCCGCCGGGCATTACGGCGGGAACGCATCTGGCAGGCGCATCGGGAACATTTTTATCAACAGGCGACCGGGCGGGGCTTAAGCCATGCGCGGGTTTCCTTGATAATCGCGGGACTGAACATTGTACTTATCGGTTTGGCCTTCGCTTCCCTATCTGAGCCCACACTCGCCCTTATCGGGGCTACCCTTTGCTGCGGTGCTGGACTGCTTTATTTGCGTGGACCCAAATGAAGATACTTTTTTTAAGCGAGAACTTTCCGCCTGAAACCAATGCCGCGGCGACCCGCGTTTTTGAACGCGCGCTTTATTGGGTAAAGGCGGGCCATCAGGTTACTGTCATTACTTCGGCACCCAATTTCCCAGAAGGCGCGCTGTTTGAGGGCTACCAAAATCGCTGGCAGCAAAGCGAAGATATGTCGGGCATCAAAGTTGTCCGGGTTAAAACTTATATTTCAGCCAATCGCGGCGTGTTCCGTCGCAGCCTCGATTTTGTCAGTTTTGGCATCACTGGCTTTATCGCGGGATTGTTTCAACCACGCCCGGATATTATTGCCGCCACCTCACCGCAGTTTTTTGCTGCTGTCGCCGGTTGGGCCATCGCCGCTTATCGTCGCCTACCCTTTATTTTCGAGCTCGGCGATCTTTGGCCAACATCGATAGCAGCAGTTGGCGCCATGAAAAAAGGCTTTCTGCTGGCCATGGTTGAGAAGCTGGAACTATTCCTTTATCGCCGCTCCGCCCGCGTGGCAGCACTGACCCATGCGTTCAAGAAAAATCTGATTGGCCGGGGTATTGCCGAAGACAAAATCGATGTTGTGCTGAATGGTGTCGACTTGCCCCGCTATCAACCGCAACCCCGCGACCCGGCAATGGCGGAGGAGTGGCAGCTTGGCGACAAGTTTGTTGTCGGCTATGTCGGGACCCACGGCATGGCCCATGGCCTAAGCAACGTTCTAGCCGCCGCCGAGCAGCTCAAAGAACACGACAATATTCGATTTCTGTTAGCCGGCGCGGGTGCCGAGCGCGATATGCTGATGGAGACCGCGAGAAATAAAGCTCTTAATAATGTCGTTTTTCTCCCGATGCAGCCCAAACATAAAATGCCGGCCGTTTGGTCGCTTTGCAATGTCGCTTTGGTGCATTTGAAGGACAGCCCTGCCTTCGCCGAGGTGATCCCCTCCAAAATGTTCGAGGCCATGGCAATGGGTCTGCCCATTCTCTTGAGCGTACCTGATGGCGAAGCGCTGGAAATCCTCGATAGCCATGAAGCGGGCCTTTGGGTGCCGCCCGAAGATCCAGCAGCGTTGGCGGAAGCCGTCCAAAACCTCGCCCAGGATACGGATCTTTTAAAGCGTCTTTCCGCCAACTCCCTGGCCGCCGCACCAAAACATTCCCGTAGCGTTCAAGCCGATAAAATGATCACGGTATTTGAAAAGGCGTTAAAAGATAAAGGTGTGGGATGAGCAAAATTTTGATCACCGGCGCAACGGGATTTGTCGGCCAGGCCGTCTGCAAAAAATTGCGCGAAGGCGGGCATATGCTCACCGGCACCACCCGCACCCCCGATCAAGGGGCCGGGCCAGAGCGTGTGCCGCTCTACCACATCCCGGAAATAGGTCCTGATACAGATTGGTCGCAGGCCGTCTCCGGTGCGGATATTGTCATTCATCTGGCGGCGCGTGTTCATGTCATGAAAGATCGTTCGCCTGACCCTTTGGCAGATTACCGGAACGTAAACACCGCCGGCACAAGGAAACTGGCCCAGCAAGCCGCCGCCGCCGGTGTGAAGCGATTTGTCTTTATCAGCACAATCAAGGTCGCTGGTGAGAACAGCCCGGTCAGCGGATTTACTGAAGATGATCATGCGATGCCTGAAGATCCTTACGGCGCCTCAAAATGGGAAGCTGAGCAGGCTCTCGCCGATATTTCCCGCTCCACCGGCCTGGAAGTGGTCATTCTGCGCCCGCCTTTGGTCTATGGTCCAGGTGTGAAGGGTAATTTCCTATCCCTTTTCGAAGCGATAAACAAAAATCGCGTACTCCCTTTAGGTGCGATCCAAAACCACCGCAGTTTTCTTTCTGTTTTCAATTTGGCCGATGCGATAGCCACCGCCGCCGAACATCCTAATGCCGCAGGCCAGACTTTTTTTGTTGCTGATGAACATGCGATTTCAACGCCGGATCTCGTGCGAAAAATAGCCGCCGCGCTTGATACCAAGCCGCGCCTCCTCAATTTTCCGTTGGGCCTGCTGAAAATTGCCGGCTTTCTTACCGGAAAGTCCGCTGCCGTGCAACGCGTGGCGGGCTCACTCACGGTAAATACCCGCCGCATCCAAACTCAATTGAATTGGCATCCGCCCGTTTCAATGGAAGACGGGCTTAAAGAAACCGCTGGCTGGTTCAAATCAAAAAAATAACGCATCTGGATGAAATTGCCCCGCTTATAGAGTGGCTTGGCCGATCGAATATGCTATGGTCTCGCAAATAACAACCCAACATGGCAGTCACGTGCTGAAAATTTATAACCGCGCAAATATCGCTTTTTTTCACGACGTCATTATGGCGTCGCTGTCATTTGTGATCGCACTTTTTTTGCGTCTTGGCTCCGACATTGAGTTCTACTCAACCGATCAGCTCTTATTGGCTACGGGCTTGTTTACTGGCGTTGCCGCCATTGTCTTTCGGGCAATGCGCATGTACCGGGGGGTGTGGCGCTATGCATCGCTCAATGATCTTCTTAACATTACCAAATCGGCCAGCTTGGTTATTCTGATCTTTTTAGTTCTGCTGTTTATGACCACCCGCCTCGAAGATCTGCCGCGTTCCCTGCCTTTTATCAATTGGTTTGTGTTGATCGCTTTATTGGGCGGGCCTCGGTTCCTTTACCGCCTGTTTAAAGATCGCCGGTTGGAATTCAAATTAGACCGCAACACGCATCAGCGCATTCCGGTTCTTCTAGTTGGTGCCGGCGATAGTGCTGAGCTGTTTATTCGCGATCTTGCCCGCAGTGATGCGAATTATCGTGTCGCTGGTATTGTCTCAGGCACAGAGGCTCGTGTCGGCCGCGACATTCATGGCGTTGAAATCCTTGGCACGATCGAACAAATCCCCACCGTCTTTAAAGATTTATCCAGATTGGGGCCGCCGCCTCAGCGCCTTATTGTAACTTCGGAGCGCATCGAAGGCCTTGAGATTAGGTCCCTGCTGGACACAGCAGATACGCTCGGCATGACCCTCGCCCGCCTACCCGCCCTTACAGATTTCAAACAAGGTGTTGGGGCTGGCAATGAGATAGCCGTCCGGCCCATTGATGTCGAGGATCTGCTTGGCCGTCCGCAAACTGCTCTCGACCGTGAAGCTATGGAAAAACTGATCCTCGGCAAACGCGTGCTGATCACCGGTGCCGGCGGCTCCATCGGCAGTGAACTTGTCCGCCAAATTTCTGATCTGGCCCCAGCCTCGATTGCCTTGGTTGAGAACTCTGAATTTAATCTCTACAGCATCGATATGGAACTCTCTAAGCGCCACTCGAATTTGGCGCGCGAAGCTTTAATTGGCGATATCCGCGACCGTCCGCGCATTGATCACATATTTGCTGAGACAAAACCCGAGCTGGTATTTCACGCTGCTGCTCTCAAACATGTGCCAATGGTTGAGGCCAATATTTTGGAAGGCCTGACAACCAACGTGCTCGGTACGATGAACGTCGCCGATGCTGCACGGGCCGCCGGGGTTACCACTTTTGTGCAAATTTCCACCGATAAAGCCGTTAATCCAACTAATGTCATGGGCGCCTCCAAACGGATGGCCGAGAGCTATTGCCAGGCTATCGACCTCGAAGGCGGAACCCGATTTGTCACCGTTCGCTTCGGCAATGTCTTGGGCTCTACCGGCTCAGTGGTTGAGCTGTTTCGCAAACAGATTTCAGAAGGTGGCCCGGTAACGGTCACCGATCCTGAAATGAAGCGTTATTTCATGACGGTGCGCGAAGCGGTTGAGCTGGTCCTTGCCGCTTCGGCGCTTGGCAGCACTCAATTGGACCAGGCTGGTAAAATTTATGTCCTCGAAATGGGTGAGCCGGTGCTTATTCTCGATCTTGCCAAACAAATGATCCGACTGGCCGGACGGGTGCCGGAGGAAGATATCGAGATCATCTATACTGGGCTCAGGCCCGGCGAAAAACTTTTCGAGGAAATTTTTCACGGCAGCGAAGAACTAGGTGCAACCCAGCAGTCAGGTATTCTTTTAGCGGCCCCCCGCCTCAATGATTTAGCGGTTGTTAGGTCCGAAATCACCGCCTTGTCTCACGCCATCGAGGCCAATGATCAAGATGCTGCCCGCGCCGTTATTTTGAATTTGGTACCAGAATATAATCCGTCTCAAAACAGCTAATTCTTCTGGCTCTCTGGTCGTGCGTTTGCTATATCCGGCATTATATTGTTGCCTTTCTTCTTAGGAGCCCTGCCTAATGCCCAACACCATAAAACGTGCCCTGATTTCAGTTTCCGACAAAACCGGTTTGGTTGATTTGGGCAAATATCTTGCCGATCACGGGGTAGAGATTTTATCCACCGGCGGCTCAGCCAAAATGCTGGCGGATGCGGGTGTGGCTGTGAAGGAAGTCTCCGAACATACCGGTTTTCCGGAAATGATGGCTGGCCGCGTAAAGACACTGCACCCCAAAGTCCATGGTGGCATATTGGGCCGGCGCGATAACGATGCCGACAAAAAGACCATGGCTGAGCACGACATCCCTGAGATCGACCTGATTGTCGTGAACCTCTACCCGTTCGAGGAAACCGTAGCCTCCGGCGCTGATTACGACACATGCATTGAAAACATTGATATTGGTGGCCCGGCGATGATCCGCTCTGCTGCGAAAAACCATGTTGCTGTCACCGTAATTATCGATACCGAGGATTACGGTCGCCTGGTCGAGGAAATGGCCGCCAATAAAGGCGGCACGACCTTGGAATTTAGGAAAGAGCTGGCCGCCAAAGCCTATCGGCGCACCGGTGCGTACGATGCTGCGATCGGCAGCTGGTTTGCAGGCGTGTTAGAAACGCCTTATCCGGAGCGACTTAATTTTTCAGGCGCGCTCAAACAAGAACTTCGCTATGGCGAGAACCCCCATCAGACGGCAGCGTTTTATACCAATGGCGACGATCGCCCGGGTATTGCAACAGCGACCCAGCTGCAAGGCAAGGAGCTTAGCTTTAACAATTTAAATGATACCGATGCAGCGTTTGAATTGGTCGCCGAATTCAAAGACACTGCCTGCGCCATTATTAAACACGCCAACCCATGCGGCGTTGCGGTTTCCGGCACGCTCGAAAGCGCTTATCAAAAAGCCTTAGCGTGCGACCCTGAAAGCGCTTTTGGCGGCATTGTTGCGCTCAACCGTCCTTTGGATGGCGCCACCGCAGAGGAGATCGCCAAGCTCTTTGCAGAGGTGGTCATCGCACCTGAGATCACCGCCGAAGCGCAAGAGATCTTGGGCCAAAAGAAAAACCTGCGCGTGCTGCAGACCGGCGGACTGCCCGATACCACGGTTTCTGATATGACAGTGCGCACGCTGGCCGGCGGGTATTTGATCCAGGGCCGGGATGCGGCGGTCACCGAAGGTGAGTTAAAAGTAGTCACCAAACGCGCGCCGAGCGATCAGGAGATGGCCGATTTACTATTTGCCTTCACGGTTTGCAAACATGTCAAATCCAACGCCATTATTTATGTCAAAGACAACGCCGCCGTCGGCATTGGTGCTGGTCAAATGAGCCGGGTGAACTCATCACGGATTGCAACCTGGAAAGCCGAAGATGCATCGAAGACAGCTGGTGAAGCTGAAAGCCGGGCCGTTGGGTCGGTCGTTGCCTCAGACGCCTTCTTCCCCTTCGCTGACGGTCTCTTGGCCGCCGCTGAAGCTGGGGTAACGGCGGTTATTCAGCCCGGCGGCTCGATCCGCGACGACGAGGTCATTGCTGCCGCCGATGAGCAGGGTCTGGCCATGGTCTTCACCGGTATGCGGCATTTCCGTCACTAACCCGACCGATCTGCTTAGTTTGGCAAAAAATGGGTAATTTGGCGTGTTTTTACGCTATAAAACGCCTTAATTACACGAATATTACGTTAACCACCAAAAACTGCCCTTAAAATAAGGGCTATATCTCAAATATCAATGTTTTATGGTAAAAAAATCGGTGCATATGGGTGATATTTAGCGCGTCGAACTAAAAATTGCGCTGCTGAATGAGACTTTCATCCATGCGAGATTGACGCATATATTGTCCCAAAAGATGCATAAGAGACTGGTGAACGTCTTCAATGACGCCATAATTATCGCCATCAACATGCAGGTTCACGGTAGCAAGCTCGGCTGTTCGACCGCCTAAAAAGCCGGTCATTGAGATTACTTCGACACCGTTTTCCCGAGCCCAAGCAGCAGCCCTGACGACGTTCTCAGAATCACCCGATGAGCTGACCGTTATCAACACATCACCCGGATCGGCAGCGATTTTGAGCTGATAGACAAACACTTCGTCGTAAGAGAGATCATTGGCGATCGCTGTGATCACTTCAATATTCGTCGCAAGCGATTCGGTGCGCGGCAACAGATCAGTGTCCGTTGCAATCAGCTTGCCATGATCGCAAACCAAATGGTTTGAAATCGATGCCGAGCCACCATTGCCGCAAACATAGAGGTTTTGCTTATTCTCATAGGCGCGCTGCAAAATCCCAATGGCGTCAGCTAGTTTCGCCCGGTCTACGCTCGCCGATGCTTTAGCATATTGCGCGAAATAAGCGTCGCTGTAAGAACCGATGTCATCGAATTTTGCGTCAGGAAAAGTCATTAATATTAACTCCGAGTTTCTAGAGCGTGTGTACACCTATTCTCTTCGGGCATCAATAACGGGCAACAACAGAAAACCACCGACCAGAAAAAAAATCAAAATTGTCGCCATGCCGGCGCGTTGGGACTGAAACAGATCTGTCGCGATGGCCAAAAAGGCTGGGCCCAGAAAGGCCGTCGCTTTGCCAGAAAAGGCGTAGAGTCCAAACATTTCAGTTCGCAAAGCTGGCGGCGCAATATGAGCCATCAACGACCGGCTCGCTGATTGGGCCGGGCCGACAAAAAGCCCGAGCGGCACACCAAATACCCAGAACATTTCTTTGTCCTGAATAATCAAAAGCGTAGCGCCCAAAATAATTAGTCCGGCTAAGGCAATGTAGATCACTTTTTTCGGCCCGATTTTGTCATCAAGCCAGGCAAAGCCAAACGCCCCAATGCCTGCTGCAACATTGATCGCGATGCCAAACTGAATGAGCTCGGCAAAACTAAATCCAAAAGAGCCAACGGCATAAATACCGCCAAAGGCGAAAAGCGTATTAATCCCATCGGTATAAATCATGCGGGCTAATAGATAACGGGCAATCTGGCGATAGTCGCGAATTTTCCGAAAGGTCGCAAAGAGCGTTGCAAGACCGTCTGATACGGCAGCAGAAAGGGCTTTTTTCGTTGCGGGTTTATCGGGGGTGAATATAAATAGCGGCACAGAAAAAACCGCAAACCAAAGCGCAACCAGGACCGGCGTGGCACGGAGATGCTCGGACAAGTCTTTGCTGAGACCGACCCAAGGCGTTTCTGTCTGGACAAAGCCTACCAAGGTTACAGCGAGACAACATAGCCCGCCAAAATAACCCAGCCCCCAACCCCAACCGGAAAGCCTGCCGATTTTTCTGCCCGGCGCAATATCCGGCAACATCGCATTGTAAAAAACCATACCCATCTCAAAAGCAAAGTTACCCAGCCCG
>JABIIH010000156.1 GCA_018649245.1 Rhodospirillaceae bacterium
CCCAGAACGCCGTCAACGGAAAATTGACGCGCCATCGCGGATGGAACGCCGCAATAGCCCTGGCCGCCGCGATTCCGACAATCCGAACAAAACTGTTTGGTAATTTTTCGGATTATTTAATTAGTTGAAGAGGCGCTCAAGGGGGCGCCTTTTTTTATGCTGCCGGTTGTTGGGATTTTTTATCAGGATTTTTCTGGGAATAATTGCGCACAGCTTCACTGGCGGATTTAAGCTGGCCACAAGCGGCCATGATATCGCGGCCGCGCGGCAACCGGATCGGCGCGCTGAGACCCCGCTCATTGAGAATCTCCGAGAATTGTTTGATTTTATGGTGTGAGGAGCATTCATACTCGACACCCGGCCATTTATTAAACGGAATCAAATTGATCTTGGCCGGGATGTCTTTGAGTAACCGCGCCAGCTCTTTGGCGTCGGCAGCCGAATCATTAATACCATCGAGCATGACATATTCAAAAGTGATCCGCCGGGCATTATTGGCGCCCGGATATTTGCGGCAGGCCTCAAGCAGTTCGGCAATTGGATATTTCTTATTGATCGGCACCAGAATATCTCTGAGCTCATCCCGGACGGCATGCAGCGAGATCGCAAGACCCACGCCCAATTCCTCACCGCAGCGCTCGATCAGCGGCACCACGCCAGAGGTCGAGAGCGTAATGCGCCGCCTCGACAGCGATATGCCTTCTTCATCCAGAATGATCTTAATTGCCTTGGCGACCTCTTCAAAATTAAAAAGCGGCTCACCCATGCCCATCATGACAATATTGGTGAGCTGGCGGTCATGGCCATTTGACGGCCACTCATTGTAGGTATCTCGTGCCACCATCATCTGACCGACAATCTCCGCCGCCGTCAGATTGCGCACCAGCTTCTGGGTGCCCGTATGACAGAACGAACAGGTCAGGGTGCAGCCAACTTGTGACGAAATACAAAGCGCGCCGCGGCCATCTTCGGGGATAAACACCGCCTCGACCTCATTGCCATCTTGGGTCCGCAACAACCATTTGTGAGTGGTGTCTTCGGATACTTGTTCGGTGACAATTTCGGGTTTCGACAAGACGTAAGATTCAACCAGTTTTTCCCGGAGCGGCTTGCCGAGCGTCGTCATTTTATCAAAATCGGTCTCACCCTGATGATAGATCCAGTGCCAGAGCTGCTTGGTGCGAAAGGCCTTCTCGCCGATATCCAAAAGTTCAGCTTTTAGCTCTTCGCGGCTGAGCCCGATGAGATTTTTCTTAGCCGTCACATCATTCGTTTCTTTTGGCATCTATTTAACGCCGCAAGCCTTACCGATGGCATTATAGGCCGCGGTAAAACCGCTCAGGGAATAGGTGTCGGTGGTCTTGGTGCCACGCCCGGAAAAGCCGGTAACAATCATCGATTTACCCCGGATCATCATGCGGGCAAGTGAACGGTCGGCTTTTTGATCATGCGCCCAAGCGGTACCGCGGTCAGTGAATAATTTAAAAACCTGACCATCGATATTAACCACCACTTCGCTGTCTTTGCGATAGACATAGCCGGCGCGAAGTTCAAATACATCACGGCTTTTTTCCGCCGGCCGGTGGGTCACTAATATGTAGGTATTACCGCGCGATTTATATTTGCCCGTTTCCTTTTTAGGCACGCTGGCGATATAGCAGGTTTTGGCCTTGCCTTTGCCATCGCCAAAAGCACTCCAATCTTCAAAATTGTTGATCAGTGTCTGCGCCTGACCATCAAAAGATAAAATCAGTGAAATAACACCGACAAGAGAACCGACTAAACTATGTTTCATTCTTCTTCCACTAATTCATCCACTGGTTCTTCCGGGCCATAATGCGCATCAGGTGGTGTATCCAAAAACTGCTCCATTTGCGTCCGCTGAGTGGGCCCGCCGTAAACGTGATCCGGCAAAGCTTCGAGCTCGCCTCCTGGCGTTTCCGGACGGCGGGCAAATTTACCCAGTGAATTTAACCGATCATACATCACAATGGCACCGGCAAGACCCACATTGATACAAAATTTTGTCGGAATTTTGATTGTAAAGTTGCATCTCTCAATCATCTCCGGCGACAGAGAACCACGCTCCGGCCCTAATATATACGCTGCCTGACGGGGATGGCGAAAACTCGGCAAATCAATCGCTTCGTCAATAAGTTCGATACCGACCAAATCACAGCCTTCCGGCAGAACCATCGAATTGATATCTGGGAAACTGTAAAACGGCACATGGGCGGGTGCATCCGAGGTATCAGTTTGGCCGCCCTGACGCCGGGCATAGGCGGCGTTGACGGTAAACATAAAGTCAGCACCAAAGGCATGCGCCGAGCGAAACAGACTGCCGACATTCATAGGCTTACTGATCTTTTCTGCGCCAATGCCAAAATATCCGCGCACTAAACTCTCCCACCGAAACAATTTACGTGTAATTGATCCCCAATTTGGTCAAAATCGTTTAATAATCAAGGGCTGAGTTCAGTTATAGCTGATTTTTGTTAAGAGATTAAGACCTGAAGGATCGCAGATAAATGTGGGAACGGCGAATTAGAATGTGGTCCGGGGTCATCGTCGCGCTCTATGTCATACCCCATGTCATTAACCATGCCCTGGGTCTGATCTCCTTTGAAGTTATGGAAGCCATGCGTCATAGCATGAAAGCGGTCTGGGGACCGCCAGTTGTCGAGCCAATTCTGCTGCTCGCTTTTTTATGCCATTTCTTATTATCTCTATTTGCGCTTTATCGGCGTAGTACATTGCGCATGCCGAAATGGGAAGCGGTGCAAATCGGCCTAGGTATCCTTATTTTTCCGATGATCCTGATCCATGTCATCGGTACTGCCGTTGCTGGAGTAATCATCGATTTTGACACCGGTTACGAATATTTAATTTCCGTGCTGTGGATCGCCAAGCCGATTCGCGGCGTCCAACAAAGCCTGATGCTGCTGATCGTCTGGGCACATCTTTGGGTCGGCCTGCACTTCTGGCTTCGGCTCAAGGCCTGGTATCAGGACTGGTTTACAATCATTTACGCCTTTGTTGTCGTGACGCCGATACTGTCATTGTTGGGCTTTGCCCGCATCGGCCGGCAATTGGAGCACCAGGCGGCAAACAATCCAAAATTTCTTGATCACGTCTTTAAACCGGTCAACGATTATGGCGCCGAAAGCCTTAACAATCTGCTCGGGCTGGAGTTTATCGGCTGGTACGTCTTTGGCGGCCTGGTGATCTCGGTCTTTGTCGCCCGCTTTATCCGCCGGCTCTATCGCAATCGCCACGGCATCTACCGCCTTTTTTTGGAAAACAAAATGACCCTGCGCGCACCGGTTGGGCAAACCATCCTAGAAACTTTACGCGTTGCCGGTGTACCACATGCCGCCGTCTGCGGCGGGCGTGGGCGGTGTACGACCTGCCGGGTTCATGTTGGTGAGGCCTATCACGATTTGCCGCTACCGGAAGAACTTGAATTGAAAGCGCTGCAACGTGTTAATGCTGAGCCGGAAGTACGCTTGGCCTGCCAAACAAAACCACGGCGGGATTTATCGATCCGCCCGATGCTGCCGCCGACTGCGACCACCCGCGATGCCAACCGGCCCGGCGGCATTCAGGGCCGCGAACAGAAAGTCACGGTGATGTTTATCGATCTTCGTGGCTCAACCAAGCTCGGCGAGGAAAAACTGCCCTATGACGTGCTGTTTATTCTTAATCAGTTTTTCGCCGAAATGTCAGAAGCCCTCCAGGAAACCGCTGGGCATTATGCGCAGTTTTCCGGCGATGGCTTGATGGCTTTATACGGACTTCAGTCAGATGTTGATGAAGGCTGCCGGGACGCCATTCGGGGTGCCATCAGCATGGTTGAGCGGCTGGCCGTGCTCAACGAGCGCTTAGAGCGTGAAGTCAAGGAACCGCTGCGTATGGGCATTGGCATTCATTGCGGCGATGCTATTGTCGGCACTATGGGCCCACCAAGCGCGCAAAACTTCTCAGCCATTGGCGACGATGTCAATGTAACGGCCCGGCTCGAAAGCCTGACCAAGGAATACAATGTGCCATTAATTGTCTCAAAAGCCGCCGCTGATTGCGCTGGCCTGGATTTCTCGGGTCTGCCCCAGCATCAGGCGGATGTCCGCGGCCGCGACGGTGATATTACCATTTACACTGTCGCTGAACCGCAAAATATTATTCTTTAACTGAGGTTTTTTACCTGATGGCTATTCTGCAGCTGGAGCCGGCTCCGGTGCGGTCGCGGTTTCATTGATTGGTAAGTGGAGCAGGGCGGCAACAACACCGAGCGCAATGGCTATCTGCCAGACCAGCGTATAGGACCCGGTGGAGTCATACAGATAGCCACCCAGCCAAATTGAGGCGAACGAGCCCAATTGGTGAGAACAGAAAACAATGCCGGCCAAGGTCGCTAAATATTTAAGTCCAAACAGCTGCCCGACCAGCGCATTGGTCAGCGGCACGGTCGCCAGCCACAGAAAGCCAATACAAAAACAAAAGATCAAAACAGAGGTTACGGATATCGGGAAAATCAAGAAAATCGAGATTACCACGGCGCGGGAGAAATACAGCGTGCTGAGGAGATATTTCTTGGAGTATTTATCGCCAAGATAACCAAAACCAAAGGTGCCGATCAAATTGGTAATACCAATAATGCTGATTGCCGTGCCCGGCAGCCAATCCGGCATACCCTGGGTCTTTAGAAAGGTCGGCAAATGGGCCATCACAAACATGACTTGAAAGCCGCAGACAAAAAAGCCGGCCGTCAAAAATAAATAGCCAGAATGCTGGCGGGCGCGATTGAGCGTTTGCAACAAGGTTTCAGCCTGCTGCTTGCTTGCCGAGTGATCATCGGTCTTGCCTTTAAGAACATAAGCAAGCGGCACGATAAAACTGATCATGACGGCGAGAATGAGCAGCGCACCAACCCAGCCGAAATTAATGATATTGAACTGATTTAGAGGCGCTAACAGAATCTGGCCGCCGGTACCAACCGAGCCGCCAATGCCAAAAAACAAGGTGCGCTTACTTTCCGGTACATTACGCGCAATTACCGAGAGCATCACCGCCCAGGTCGTACCGGCGCCCGAAATACCAATAATGAGACCAGCGCTGGCGTGGAGCTCCCACACAGAGCTCGCCGTCGCCAGCCAAACTAGTCCGAGCGCTTGGCAAACACCGGCAACCGCAATGACCCGGCCCGAGCCAAATTTATCGGCAATCGCGCCGACGAACGGTTGCGATACACCCCACAACAAATTCTGCAGGGCGAGAGAAAATGAAAAAGTTGAAATACCGATACCAAAAGCTTGCGATATTGGTGATTGGAATAGACCGAAGCTTTGCCGCATACCCATCGAAAACAGCAGTACCATACTGGCGCAAAAGACGATGAATATAGCGCGGTTGCTGACTTTCTCGGTCAAGGAGATCTCCTGGGAATTATTGTTAGCCCATCAAACGATTATGAGAACTCTAACCGCCTAAAGAGCGAGACGCAAACAAGTGTTAATTCACGCCAAAAAATATTATGTCGTGAAATTATTTGCGTTTGGAATCAATGTTGTAGCTCGTCCAAATTCTCGAAATGCTGGAGGGCGTCAGCGTTGGCCAGTGCCTCTTTGTTTTTAATCTTCCGGCCCTCGACGATATCGCGCACCGCCAGCTCGGTGATTTTACCGGATTTGGTGCGCGGGATATCCGGCACTGCGATGATCTTGGCCGGCACATGGCGCGGTGTGCAGTTCTGGCGAATGCGTTTTCGGATCGCGTCTTGCAGCTCGCCGGCAAGCTCAAAGCCCTCCCGCATCACCACAAACAACACGACGCGGGTATCGCCCTCCCAGATCTGGCCGATGCAGAGGCCTTCAATCACTTCATCAAATTGCTCAACCTGGCGGTAAATTTCAGCCGTGCCAATGCGCACACCACCCGGATTAAGGGTCGCATCGGAGCGGCCATAGATGACCATGCCGCCACGCGCCGTCAGCTCGACCCAATCACCATGGCACCAGACATTCTCATAGTCTTCAAAATAGGCTGCTTTATATTTAGCCCCATCATCATCCGCCCAAAAGCCCACCGGCATCGATGGAAAGGGTTTAGTGCAGACCAGATCACCGGCCTCTTCCCGAAGCGAATTGCCATCATGGTCAAAGACATCAACCGCCATGCCCAAGGCCCGGGTCTGTATCTCACCCCGCCACACCGGCGCTACCGGATTGCCGAGCACAAAGCAGCCGACAATATCGGTGCCGCCCGAGATCGAGGCGAGATGAAAATCCTGTTTGATGTTCTCATAAACAAAATCAAAGCTCTCTGGCACCAAGGGCGAGCCGGTTGAGGCCATGGCTTTAAGTTTTTCAAGATTATGGGTTTTGGCCGGCTCCAGTCCGGCTTTTTTCACCGCATCAATATATTTGGCCGAGGTGCCGAACAGCGTCATGCCTTCGGCCTCGGCGAAATCAAACAACACATTGCCGTCGGGATAAAACGGTGAGCCGTCATAAAGCAACAATGTTGCCTGACAGGCGAGGCCGGAGACCAGCCAGTTCCACATCATCCAGCCGCAGGTGGTGAAATAAAACACCCGGTCACCCGGCTTTTCATCACAGTGCAAAAGATGCTCGGAGAGGTGTTTCAGCAGCGTGCCGCCAGCGCCATGAACAATACATTTCGGCACGCCGGTGGTGCCGGAGGAATACATGATATAAAGCGGATGATTAAAGGGCAGACGGTTAAACTCGATATCCTGAGCTTCAAAATCGGCGATAAAATCATCCCACAGCACGGCATGAGGCACATCTTCCAGCGGCGGATTCTGGCGTGAATAGGGCACGATTAAAGTCGTCTCAACACTCGGCAGCTCGGCCAATACCGCGGTTACTTTGGCAATATTGTCATGCGATTTACCATTATAAAAATAGCCGTCACAAGCTACGACCAGTTTGGGCTCAATTTGACCAAAGCGGTCAAGCACCCCCTGGACGCCAAAATCCGGTGAACAGGACGACCAAATCGCACCTATACTATTAGCGGCCAGCATGGCGACAATGGTTTCCGGCATGTTCGGCATATAGGCGCCGACCCGGTCACCCGCAACGAGCCCAGCCGCCTGCATGGCCTGCGCTAGGCGGGAAACTTCGTCGTAAAGTTCTTTATAACTAAAGCGCTTCTTAACTTGATCTTCGCCCCAAAAAACCAGCGCATCAGCACCATCCCGTCGGCGCAGCAAATTTTCGGCGTAGCTGAGCTTCGCCTCCGGAAACCATGTGGCGCCCGGCATTTGATCAGGATTCTCGAGCACCACCTTGCCCCAGGTTTCGGCACTAACACCGGCAAAATCGATCAGCGATTGCCAGAAACGTTCATTTTCTTCGATGGAAAATTTATAAAGCCCGTCGAAGTCGCCAATATGGGTGGCCCAATCATCTTCCACCGCTTCAATGAAAGCTGTGATATTGGTTTGGCGAATACGGTCATCCGATGGCTGCCATAGAATCTTGGTGTCTTGATCACTCACAATTGCGTCCCTGGTAAGAAGATTATTTAGCCAAATTATAGCTAATCCTTCTGCCATTGCCACACCTTAGGCGGCACATAAGAAATTTCTCGGCTTGCTGGTTTTTAGCGGCCTGATAGCGTAAACCAGATACATGTCCCGCCTAACCCACCTCAAAGAAAAATGGTTATCCCTGCCCGCAACTTTGCGCGGTGCAATTTGGATGTTGTTATCGGGATTTTTATTTGCTGGTCTCGGCACTTCAATTCGTATGGCTTCGCGCGATATACCAACTTTAGAAGTTGTCTTTTTCCGTAACTTTTTCAATTTAGTCCTGATGCTGCCTTGGTTGATTAAAATCGGCGTCAGCGGCCTCAAAACCAACCATCTGGGATTACATTTTTCGCGTTCTATCGTTGGCCTAATCTCCATGTTTTTTTGGTTTGCCGGATTTGCGGTTTTGCCCTTAGCCGAGGCTACGTCGCTTGGATTTACCGCCCCGCTGTTTGCCACTCTTGGCGCGGCACTGTTGCTGGGTGAAGTGGTACGCTTGCGCCGCTGGATCGCTGTATTGGTGGGTTTTGCCGGTACACTCATTATTTTGCGCCCCGGTCTTGAAATTATCCAACCGGAAGCTCTCTATATTCTCGCCGGGGCGCTCTTTGTCGCCGGCTCATTTATTATGGTAAAAATGTTAAGCCGCTCGGAATCACCGACCACAATGGTCTTGTTCATGGCGCTGTTCCTGACGCCCTTATCATTTATCCCGGCACTGTTTGTCTGGCAGTGGCCGACCCCAGAAAGCTGGCTTTGGCTGGCCGGTGTCGGTGTCTTTGCGACCGGTGGGCATTTGCTCTTTAATCGTGCCTTTGCAGCGACAGAGGTCACTGCAGTTCTGCCGTTTGATTATTGCCGGCTGGTGTTTATTGCCATTCTGGCCTTTGTCATCTTTGGTGAAATCCCGGATATTTGGACTTGGATTGGCGGTTCGATAATTTTTGTCTCAACCATCTACATCGCTCACCGCGAGGCGCAAAGCGCGCGCAATAAGACCCAGGACAAGATTTTGGCGAGCAGGACCTCTGCCGAAGATATGCGATAATAAAATCTGATGCTAGACCGCCTGCAAACTTCTTTCCAACAACTCCCCCGCAATATTCGTGGCGGCTTATGGATGGTTTTGGCTGGTGTGTTTTTTACCTCGCTTGGCGTCATGATCCGCATGGCCAATAAAGAAGTCCATGTCTTGGAAATCGTTTTTTTCCGCTATTTCATTAGCTTGATGATTATGGCGCCATAGATGATGCGGCGCGGCCTCAGCGGTTTGCGTGGCAACAATTTACCATTATTAGGGGCCAGAAGTGTCTCCAGTTATATCGGCGCAATGTTATGGTTTGCCTCGGTCATATTTCTACCCCTGGCTGAAGCGACAGCGCTCGGCTACACCATGCCACTTTTTGTCACCCTCGGCGCTGTGCTGTTTTTAGGCGAAGTCGTGCGCAAAAGGCGCTGGTGGGCGCTGTTTGCCGGTTTTGCCGGCACCTTGATCATTTTACGGCCGGGCATCGAGGCGATCACCTGGCCGGCCATGTTTGCCATCGGTGGCGCGCTCTTTATTGCTATCTCAGCGCTTATGGTAAAAGTGCTGAGCCGAAATGACTCACCAGACACCATCGTGTTGTATATGGCTATGTTTTCGACGCCGCTGTCCTTTGTCGCCGCAACTTTTGTCTGGGTAACACCGTCGCTGGAGACTTTGTTGTGGCTGATTGGTATTGGTATGGCGTCAACTCTTGCGCATCTAGCCTATACCCGCTCCTTTGCCATCGCCGACGCATCTGCCGTGCTGCCCTATGACTACCTGCGTTTACTGATGGTCGCCGCCGTTGGCTTTGCAATTTATGGGGAGGTGCTTGATTTTTGGACTTGGGTTGGCACGGCGGTCATTGTCGGTTCAACTTTTTATATCGCCCGACGTGAAGCCATCACGGCAAGAAAATCAACCACCGAACCGAGCTCGGCCTCACCCCTGCAGTAATTTTGTGACCTTTTGCCGCAAGACCGGCAATAACTCGACTTCAAACCACGGGTTCTTTTTAAGCCAAGCCGTGGTGCGCCAGGACGGGTGCGGCGTTGGCATAATAGCCGGACCAAAATCCTGCCAATGGCGCACGGTTTCGGTGAGCGTTTTTTTGTTCTCAGCCGCCAGATAATATTTCTGCGCATACATGCCAACCAGCATTGTAAGCTCGATATTTGGCAGACCAGCTAAAATTTTTTCATGCCAGGCTGGCGCACATTCGGGCCGGGGTGGTTTATCACCGCCGCGTTCTAGCCGGCCAGGATAGCAGAACCCCATCGGCATGATGGCGATCCGGTGATCATCATAAAATGTCTCGCGGTTAACACCTAGCCAATCCCGCAGCCGATCACCGGAAGGATCATTCCATGGAATACCGGTCTCATGGACTTTGGTGCCCGGAGCTTGACCAATGATCATAATCTTGGCTGATGACTTTGCCGCCACGGTCGGGCGCGGCCCCAAGGGCAGATCCGCGGCACAGATATCGCAGGCGCGAACTTTTTTTAAAAGGCTCTCAAGTGATGCCATGGCTTAGCAACTCATCGACATAAGCCGGGATAAGATCGGTGGCCGGGCCGTAGCGTGCTTCGGCAAAAAAAGTCGCTCCTTCGGAGGGTTCGAGATTAAGCTCGATGGTGTGGGCGGCGCCCTGACCTCTGGCGTGTTGAACAAATCCTGCCGCTGGATAAACATTACCCGAAGTGCCGATCGAAATAAATAAAGCGCAATCTTCAAGCAGGCCGTAGATGCGATCCATTTCCAAGGGCATTTCACCAAACCAGACCACATGCGGACGGAGGCGATTTACTTCACCGCAATCGGCACAGCTTTCGCCATTGCCGAGATTATCCTGGCATGGGCTTACCGCACCGCAAGCACCACAGCGGGCTTTCAAAATCTCGCCATGCATGTGGATCAGATTTTCCGAGCCTGCCGTCTCATGCAGATTGTCGATATTTTGGGTGACGATGGTAACCTGGCCGCCGGCTTTGTCCGGCCATTCTTTCTCCAGTCGAGCCAGTGCATCATGCGCACCATTGGGCTTGATATTGCCGCTCAGCAACGGGCGGCGTCGGGCATTGTAAAACCCTTGAACTTTTTCCGGATCGCGCCGGAAAGCCTCCGGCGTGGCGACATCTTCAATGCGGACTTTCGACCAAATGCCGTCCTCATCGCGAAAAGTAGCAAGACCGGATTCTTTGGAAATACCGGCACCGGTTAAAATAACAATATTCTGTTTACTTTGTTCCATATAGAATATGGGACAGTGGGAGACAGTTGTGGTCAAGGTTCTTTTTATCTGTATGGGAAATATCTGCCGTTCGCCAACAGCAGAAGGCGTGTTTCGCTCTATCGTCGAAAATGCCGGTTTGAGGGACGAGATCGAGATTGATTCAGTCGGCACCGGCTCGTGGCATGTTGGCGATCCGCCCGACCGGCGATCACAAGAAGCGGCTGCCAAGCGTGGAATCGATATCTCGCATCAGCGTTCCCGCCAGATCAACCAGGACGATATTGTCGAGTTTGATTATCTGGTCGCCATGGATCGCAGTAATATTGATAATCTTGAGCACATGGTGACGCCGGAAATGGCGCAAAAGCTATCGCGTTTTTTAGAATTTGCCCCCAAGCTTAGCCACTCCGATGTGCCGGACCCTTATTATGGCGGACCAGGCGGATTTGATATGGTGCTCGATCTAGTCGAAGAGGCGTCTTACGGATTGCTCGACCACATCCGCAAAAATAATCTCTGAGATGGTAGCTGAGCTTCAAGAAATAATTGCTGGCTTAATCGGCAAGCCTCCAAGCCAGCTGACGCCCTTATCCGGTGGCAGCGTCGCCGAGGTTTACAAAGTCAGCTTCCCAGATGACGCGCCCCTGGTCGCCAAGCTCGGTAGCGGTCTTGAGCTGGAGGCGCGGATGCTGATTTATTTACAGGAACACACGGATTTGCCGGTGCCGAAAATTATCCATGCGGGCGAAAATTTATTATTGATGAGTTATCTGCCATCAGGTGGCGCGCTCACTGAACCGGCGCAAATTCAGGCAGCGGATTTACTGGCAGCACTGCATGGCATTACCGCAGCCGAATTTGGTTTCGAGTGGGACACGGTGATTGGCGGCCTGCACCAGCCCAATCCGCAAATGGAAGATTGGCTGAACTTTTTTCGTGATTGTCGGCTGCTCACTATGGGACAACTCGCCGTCAATAAGGGCCGGATGCCGGCTAGTCTGCTGACCCGCTTGCGTAAATTTTGTGACCGGCTGGATAAATGGCTCAACGTCCCAAGTAAGCCCGCGCTCATTCACGGTGACATGTGGGGCGGCAATGTGTTGGCCCAGGACGGCAAAATAACCGGTTTTGTTGATCCGGCCATCTATTTTGCCGATGCCGAGATCGAGCTTGCCTTCTCAACACTGTTTTCGACCTTTGGTGATGATTTTTTCAGCCGCTACCATGAACACTGTCCTTTGGCACCGGGGTTTTTTGAAGAACGGCGGGATATTTATAATCTTTATCCCCTGCTGGTGCATGTCTGCCTGTTCGGCAGCTCCTATGTCACCTCGGTCGAGACCACCCTCAAACGCTTCGGATTTTAAGACCGCTTGAAAAGTCACAGTGGATCAGTAATCTGGCGCACAATTAGAATTTATCAGGACCAGACCCACATGTCAGACGCCACTTCTTCAGAACACTCTTCTTGGCTCGCCTATTTCCCGCCAACTTTTTTCGGTGCTGTTATGGGTGTCAGCGGGCTCGGCTTGGCGTGGCGGCAGGCCGAGAGATTGATCGGCTTTTCGACCTTGCCGGGTGATATAATCCTCATCATCGGTGCCCTTATACTGCTGATCGCTTCATTAATTTATGCCGTAAAAATGATGCGCCACCCAGCGGCCTTGCAAGCCGATATCGCCCATCCGGTTAAAAGCGCTTTTTTATCAGCCTTCCCGGTCGCCTTGATCCTGCAGGTTTCCGCGCTCGCCCCCATCCACCTAGAGGTCGCCGAAATTCTCTGGCTGATCGGTGCGCCAGCCAGCCTTTTGGTCAACTTTTATGTTTTCTCACGTTGGTATTTGGTGGGTGAAGGCGTCACCCGCATCAATTCATTGTGGCTGATCCCTGCCGCCGGCAGCTTTCTCATTGCCATGGCCGGCAAACATGTCGGCTATGACGAGGCCGCCTGGTTTTTCTTTGCCATTGGCGTGCTGTTTGGTGGCAGCTTGTTGATCATCACCATCTATCGCTACATTGCTGAACCCATACTGCCGGATCCCCTGATACCGACCTATTTTGTGCCAATTGTGCCACCCGGTTTGATGTCGATCATTTATCCGATGCTGACCAATTGGCAAATGGGCGATGAGATTTCGAGCTTTGTCCGCATCACCTTTTATTTTGCGCTCTTTATGCTGTTGTTCAATCTGGCGATGATCCGGATTTTCTGGCGGCTGAAATTCTCCATGGGCTGGTGGGCCTATACTTTCCCGCTCGATACTATTTCCGCCGCAATGATTATTTATGCCCATGCAACCAACAACGCGCTCATGATGGAATTCGGCTCAATACTATTACATGTCTCGAGCCTTTTTATTCTTTATATATTGGCGCGCACTGTGATCGAGATCGCGCGCGGCACCGTTATCACACCTGATTAAATAAATAACGTCAGCACGCCGGTGTAGCTATAGAGCCGGTTGTTGGAAATTTCGCCGTTGGCATACATGCCGATCACCGGCACATCACCGAGCACGCTTTGCACAATTTGCATTTCTGCATTGTCTTCACCAAACATATGCGGGCCGCGGGCCACACA
>JABIIH010000254.1 GCA_018649245.1 Rhodospirillaceae bacterium
ACGCACAATAATTTCTATGAATTTGGTACCGGTAAATCTGATCCGTTTCGAAATGCCCGGACGCTAGAGCCTTCTCCCTGGTCGGTTGAAATTGCCGGTCATGCTGCCAAGACGGGTAAATTTAGCTATGAAGATATTATCAAGCCGCATCAATTAGAGGAGCGTATTTATAGGCTGCGCTGCGTGGAAGCTTGGTCGATGGTGATCCCCTGGGTCGGGATTCCGCTCGCCGATATTATCAAACGCTTTGAGCCGACATCGAAAGCCAAATATGTCGCTTTTGAAACCTTAGTTGACACCAAGCAAATGCCCGGTCAGGAACGCAACGCCTTGCCCTGGCCTTATGTTGAAGGATTGCGCATGGACGAAGCCATGAACCCGCTGACGCTTTTGGCGGTGGGGGTTTACGGCGAACATATGCCAAAGCAAAATGGTGCACCGATCCGGCTCGTGGTGCCGTGGAAATATGGTTTTAAAAGCATTAAGTCGATTGTTAAAATCAGCTTTGTCGAAAAAGAGCCGCCGGCGACCTGGAATGTTCAGGCGCCCCGCGAATATGGCTTTTACTCGAACGTGAACCCCCGGGTCGATCATCCGCGTTGGAGCCAGAAGAAAGAGCGGCGCATCACGGGCGAAGGCGGCCTCGGCGCGCTGTTTACGCCTAAGATCGAAACCAAATATATGAACGGCTATGCCGAAGAGGTCGCCGATCTTTACAAAGGCATGGATCTTAATAAATTATTCTAACGAAATATGGCAATTAAGAAATCCCGCAAAATATTCAAGCCGCTGGTTTTTCTGGCGAGCCTGTTGCCGCTCGCCTGGCTAATCTTCGCGCTATATTCCGACACCGTGCAGGGCACCAAATATCTGACCATTGATCCAACTCAAAAGCTCGATCGGGAGCTCGGTGATTGGGCGTTGATTTTTATCATCCTGTCGCTCTCTGTGAGGCCATTAGCGGAAATTCTCAAAAAAGGCGAGCTGGTTGCCTACCGGCGGATGTTAGGCTTGTTTGCCTTCTTTTACGTTGTTTTGCATTTCAGTGCCTATCTCGGTCTCAATCTGCAATTGGATATTGATGAATTCTTCAAAGACATCACCAAACGCAATTTTATCACCATTGGCATTATCAACGTTATATTGCTAACGCCGCTGGCGATCACCTCGACCAAAGGCATGATCAAACGCTTGGGCGGCAAGCGCTGGCAAAAGCTGCATATGCTGATCTATCCAATCGCGCTACTGGGCGTATTTCATTTTTACATGATGATCCGGGCTGATTTTTCCCGGCCGGCGATTTATTTTGGCGTTATTTTGCTGCTGCTCGGCTATCGCATCTGGGTGAAATGGCGGAAGAGCCGTCCTAACAAGGCAGCGGCGACGGCTTAATCACATAATTCCCGGTGGATTTGCAGCAATGCCGAAATGGTGCCGGGATCGCGGCGGCCAAATCCGCATTCAGTAGCGATATCAAAATCTTGAACAAATTTTTCAGCCGTGGCGATACGTGCTTTGCCGCCTTCGACGCCATCGGTGTGGTGGACAAGTCCCAAAATAAGCCTGGTTTCCGCTGGCATTGAAAGGTCCTTAAGTGGCGAAAAATAAGCCTCGTCATTGCGATCTTTCGGCACCGGCATATGCATGAAATTCACTGCTCGCGAGGTAGCGTCTACAATACCGTTGGCAAATTTCACACTGGTGTCGAGGTCTTTCGGTTCAACTACATGCTGATGTCCTGGATCGCCATAACAAAGATGAATGCCAAATTCTGCCGCCCTGCCAATTTCGCCGCCTAATTCGCCAACGCGCTTTACGGATTCATTTATGACATCGTCAAAAGGAAGTTCCATCGCGCCTTCGTAACCAAGCACTTCTAAGCAGACGTCAAATTGAATAGCCAGTTCATCAAGCGGAATTGTTGTTTGAATTTTATTCAAATCGCGCTTAAACGCCTGAATAACCGCCGGTTCGAGAGCCAGTTGAGACTTGGGGGATACAAAACTGAGGAGTAAGGCCATTGGTGTTGGTATCGAAACTTGAAAGCGTACATCTGCGCTAATCTCGCCACTGGCTTTCAATTCCTTGAATGTTGCGTAGGATGCAATCGCTTCGTCGCCATAGCCGAGTTCACCCAAATCAATTGTCGCCGGATCAATGCCTGCTTTGATGACATAGAACGGGCGTTTTAAGTTGTCCTTATAGCCTTCGAAGGTTTCTCGAACGACTTCCAATTCCAAGCTATCGCAGTTTTCAAAAGTGGCAACCTGCCAGCGTACCCAGTAGCCGCGCTCACCAGTTTCTCCATCCGGAATTCGCGAGCAACAATCGCCGAGAATAGTGGCTACAGAACTCATTGCTGTTTCGGCGTCTTCCAAACCGAGACTTCCTACAAAATGCGCCCTGCGTGCCATTAAACCCTCCTGAGACAAAAAAGCCGGTCAATTTACCTGACCGGCTCTTGTTATTTTTTATTAGCCGCTAATGCGCCAAACTTCCGGTGCGGCATCAAGGCGCTCAGCAAAAGCTTGGCGTTGAACTTCCATTTCTTCCGGCAACCGATCCTCAAAGATTTCAAAATAGCCTTTGAGTTCTTCAACTTCCCGTTTGCCGGCCTCGCGGTCGATATCCATGATTTCATTGAAGGTTTCGGCGGCAAAATCATCGAGGCCTTGCCAATTGATATCCTGATAGCTTGGCATGTAGCCAAAGGGGCTTTCGGCAGCGTCTTCCTTGCCGTTTACCCGGTCAACGATCCAGTTGAGCACGCGCATATTTTCGCCAAATCCCGGCCAGGCAAAACCACCGTTGCTGTCTTTGCGGAACCAATTGACGCGGAAAATCTGCGGTGGATTTTTGAGCGCTTGACCGAGTTTCAACCAATGCGACCAGTAATCGGCCATATTGTAGCCGCAGAACGGCAGCATCGCCATCGGATCGCGCCGGATGGCGGCTTGATTAACGGCCGCAGCCGTTGCTTCCGAACCCATGGTCGCTGCCATATAAACGCCGTGCTCCCAATTAAGCGACTGATAGACCAACGGGAAGGTATGGCTCAAACGGCCACCAAATATAAAGGCGCTGATTGGTACACCAGCCGGGTCATCCCAGGCCGGGTCGGCTGTCTGACATTGGCTGGTCGCGCAGGTGAAGCGCGCATTCGGATGCGCTGCTTTTTCATCACTCTCCGGTGTCCAGTCATTGCCTTTCCAATCAATCAGATGATCAGGCGCAGGATCGTCGTGACCTTCCCACCAGACATCGCCGTCATCGGTCAGCGCGACATTGGTGAAGATGGTATCGCTTTCCATCATCTTCATCGCGCTCGGATTGGTTTTACTTGAGGTGCCCGGGACGACGCCAAAATAGCCGGCTTCGGGGTTGATGGCATAGAGGCGGCCGTCGTCACCCGGTTTGATCCAGGCGATGTCATCGCCGACGGTACGGACTTTCCAGCCGTCAAATCCTTCCGGCGGTATCAACATGGCGAGATTGGTTTTACCGCAGGCGCTGGGGAAGGCGGCGGCGACATAGGTTTTTTCACCCTCAGGGGATTCAAGGCCTAAGATCAGCATGTGTTCGGCCAACCAGCCTTCATCGCGGGCCATCACCGAGGCAATCCGCAGTGAGAAACATTTCTTGCCTAGAAGCGCATTGCCGCCATAGCCGCTGCCATAGGACCAGATCGCGCGCTCCTCGGGGTACTGCACAATATATTTGGTTTTATTATTCGGCCACGGCACATCGGTGGCGCCATTGGCCAAGGGTGCGCCAACGGAATGCATGCAGGGCACGAACTCGCCGTCATCGCCGAGCACATCCAACGCGGCCTGACCCATCCGCGTCATCACCCGCATACTGGCGGCAACATAGGGGCTGTCGGTTAGCTGCACCCCGATATGGGCAATGTGGGAGCCCAACGGTCCCATGCTGAAGGGAATGACATACATGGTGCGACCCTGCATCGACCCATCAAACAGTCCGTTCAAGGTCGCCTTCATTTCCGCCGGGTCGGTCCAATTGTTGGTTGGGCCGGCGTCTTTTTCGTCCTTGGAACAAATAAAGGTGCGGTCTTCAACGCGGGCGACATCATCCGGATCAGAATTAGCGAGAAAGGAGCCTGGGCGTTTTTCGGGATTAAGTGGTGTTAAGGTGCCGGCCTCGACCATTTCAGCACACAGCCGGTCGAACTCTTCTTTCGAGCCATCACACCATTGGATGTCGTCTGGTTTGGTCAGGCCCGCCATCTCTTCGATCCAGGCTATTAACTTGAGATTGTTCGTCCGATTGGTTTCGGCAGTTGCCATGTGACGCTCTCCGAGCCCTTTTGCGGGCCTCTAAATTGGCAATAATATAGTATCGAAAATCGTCGCACCTCTTCCCAGATGCGTCATTTTCTTAGGCGAACTCTAACCCCCGATTTTGGCAGGTGCAACCGGTCTTGTTCGGGAATCAAATAAAATTCAAAAAAATATGTGGATAGATCTTGCGGGTGTTTTTCAGCGGCAGGTGTGGAATATTTAGCCTGCGGTCCCGGTGGCTTTTTTCTGCAGCGAATCAAGAGTGTGAATTTGCTTGGAAACTTCCTTGAGCGAGGCAGTAATGGCTTGTTCTTTGCCGGCACTATGCTTCTGACTTACTTTAACAGCTTCAATGTCCTCGTTGAGTTCGCGGCAGGCAATATCAATTTTTTTATAATTGTCCTCCACTTCCCGGATGTTGGCGAGCAGGGAGGTAAAGCGTTCATCAATATAGCGTTTATTATCAGCCATCATGCGTCGCATCATTTCAACGACAAACCATAAAACGCCAAGTGAAACGAACAAAC
Source organism: Rhodospirillaceae bacterium (assembly GCA_018649245.1). Taxonomy (GTDB): domain Bacteria; phylum Pseudomonadota; class Alphaproteobacteria; order Rhodospirillales; family UBA2165; genus TMED23. The sequence goes on from JABIIH010000254.1 coordinate 4,829, forward strand.
TAACAAAAGAGAAAGTAATGATTAATTCTGACATAATATACTTCTAATAAAGCCCCAAATAAATAAGTAAAAGTTACACATTTACGCCCGGCTAATTTTTTTTATTTGGTCAATAAATCAACATAAAGTGGTCATCTTGTGGGGAATATAGAATATATAGTATGAATATCCAGTTAAGCAATATTTTTTTTTTAACTTAAAACTAGATAAAATTTGAAGTATAGTTTAGGTATTTGTCTTGCGTGCTTGGGCCACAAGATCCACCAGCATTTTCCGATATTCACCCGCTGAGGTGCATTTGGCGGCAAAATTCAACCGGTGGATATTTTGTCCGCACACCAGATCGCAGCCTTCCGGATCTATGCCAATTAGGCGCCAGTGTTTCCCTTGCTTGCCGAGCAATTTATTTCCGTAGAGCCTGAGCGCAGCGGCATGGTCGGCGTTCATATGTTCGATGATGCCGGGCTCACTTTCTGCAATGTCGGCACAATCCGCTTTGGCCAGCAAGGCTTTGCGTTTGTTCAGCCAAACAGCGCGGGCAAAACCGCCGACAAAATGAAATTTTTCGACCTTCATCTTATAGAAATTAAAATCGCCAAATCCGGCATAGAGGCGGGCGCCTGGATGACGGTTCAAAAACCGGGCGTGTAGTTTATTGTCGTTGGTTTTCTTAAGCTGGCCAACGACACTGACACGAGGCCCTTCCTGGGGATTGGCGTAACCTGACGTGCCGTCAAATAAAATGGCGCAACGTGCATCGGCTTGGATGTTTTGGGCATGATAGGCGATATCCGAGAGCATTAGTACAGGCGAACAATCCCAGGCAGCCACAGTCGTTACCATCGAGCTCGACGGCCAGCCGGCGAACGAACTGTCGGCCGGATTGGCGAGAGTGTTGAGAAACGCCTTGCGGGCACTTCTGACTATTTGCCGGGAAGTTTGTACGGCAGAGAGGTTTTTTTCAATTTTCGCGGCCATTATCGATATTTTACCTAAGTTTTATGCTGCCATATTTGAACTATATTTTTGACACAATTGCTGTGTCAATTTAGCCTATACCTGTTCAGAGGCTAAAACATGAGTTTTCTGCCTCAATTTTGAATAGGATTGTGTTTAACATCAAAATGTAAGGGTGTACCAGTGTCTCAATCCATTGCTCTCGTTGACGATGATCGAAATATCTTAACCTCCGTATCCATCGCGCTTGAAGCCGAAGGTTTTAGCGTTGAAACCTATGTCGATGGCGCCGACGCCTTGCGAGGTCTTTCCCAAAAGCCGGTCGATCTGGCCGTACTCGATATTAAGATGCCGCGGATGGACGGCATGGAATTGCTCGGCAAAATTCGTGAAAAAAGTGCTGTGCCGGTAATATTTTTGACTTCGAAAGATGATGAGATCGACGAAGTGCTGGGCCTGCGCATGGGGGCGGACGATTATATCAAAAAACCATTTTCCCAACGTTTGCTGATTGAGCGCATTCGCGCATTATTGCGCCGGCGTGAGTTGGATACCAGTACCGGCCCCGACGGTACAGCTGAAGAAGTAATCCGGCGCGGTGAGCTCATCATGGACCCGGGCCGGCATCAATGCAGCTGGAAAGGTAAGCCGGTTAATTTAACGGTGACCGAATTCTTGCTCTTAAAATCACTGGCAACCCGACCGGGCCATGTCAAAAATCGGGATCAATTGATTGATGCGGCTTACGGTGAGCATATTTACGTCGATGACCGGACCATCGACAGTCATGTTAAACGCTTGCGGAAAAAATTCCGCGCGGTCGATAATGAGTTTAGTGAGATCGAGACACTCTATGGCGTTGGTTATCGCTATCAAGAAAGCGCGGCGGGAGCCAACTAACCAATTAACTGCAGCAGTTAAATGCGACGGGGATAACATTGCGTTCAGGGGAAAAATTACCGGAAAAACCGCAGGTATTATCCGGAGCTGATAGCAATCATCTAAAGCGCTCAGGCATGTCGCCCATTACCCGCCGTATTCTGGCGATCAATGTCTTGGCCTTGGCTTTGCTGGTTGTCGGCTTATTGTTTGTCGGTCAGTACCGCCAAAGTCTGATCGATAGCGAACTGGCGGCGCTCAATATTCAAGCCAAATTATTTGCCGCCGCCATTGGTGAGGCAGCAGTTGGCAACCGGGGTTCTAAACAACATGTGCAGACCGAACGTGCCCGCCAGATTGTCCGGCGCCTGTCCTTAACCACGGGAACTTATGCTCAGCTCATATTGGCCAATGGCAAAGTGCTAACCGATAGCCGCAGTCTGGGTGGCCGGGGTGGCGCGGTTCAGGTTGAAGAATTGCCACCACCAAAAACTGATAACGGCATGACAGAAAAGCTCTCGAACGGCTTTGAAGGCTTTTTGCGCCGCTTGTTGAGGGATACCACTGACACCACTGAATTATCTGTCGCGACCAAGATTGCCCTAAATGGTGAACATGGCACGGCTATCGAATCACAAACCAGCGGTACCCTTAGTCTCAGTGTGGCGGTACCGGTTCAGCGTTATAAACAGGTCTTGGCTGCTTTGACGCTGACAACGGATTCGCGCCAGATCGACGACGCTGTCTTTCAGGTGCGGCTCGATATTTTCAAAGTCTTCGGCGTCGCACTTTTGGTCACGGTACTGCTGTCGATCTATCTCGCGAGCACGATCGCCCGTCCGCTTAAACGTCTCGCTGTTGCCACCGAACAAATTCGCTCCGGCCACTCCCGGCATTATGCGGTTCCCGATTTGCTGGCCCGCAAAGACGAAATTGGCGAGCTCGGTAATATGTTGAACGTCATGACCGAAGCACTGTGGCAGCGCATGGATGCGATTGAGCGTTTTGCCGCTGATGTCGCTCATGAGATCAAAAATCCTCTGACCTCGCTGCGCAGTGCCGTTGAAACCGTATCGCGCATCGAAGACCCTGAGCAACAGAAAAAGCTAATGTCGATTATTCTCGATGATATTCAACGGCTCGACCGGCTGATCTCGGATATTTCCGATGCCTCGCGATTGGATGCCGAGTTATCACGGGCGAAAATGGCACCGGTTGATCTCGACGGTCTGCTGGAGACTTTGGTCGATCTGCACGATGTGGCGATTGATGATCATGGCATCGATTTGAATTTAATCCGGGAAAATACCGGCGAGATCGTGATCCAAGGCCTGGAGGACCGCATTGTTCAGGTCTTCCGCAATCTGATTGGCAATGCGGTCAGTTTCAGCCCGGATAATGCCAGCATCACGCTGCGGATCTCAACCGAAGACGCTTGGGTAAAAATCTGTGTCGAGGATGAAGGCCCCGGTCTGCCGCCCGGTACCGAAGAAAGTATTTTTGACCGCTTTTATCAGGAGCGCCCGGACAGTGAAAAATTCGGCACTCATTCCGGTCTGGGTTTAAGTATCTCCAAGCAGATTATCGACGTTCATGGTGGTGAAATTTCAGCCCAAAACTTAATCAATGAAGCCGGCGACATTACCGGTGCCTGCTTTATTGTCCGCCTGCCACAAGCAGAGTAGTCTCCTCGCCATGACCCAGCTACATGCAACTGCCATCGCCATCGACGGACTAGGCGTGATAATACGCGGGCCCTCGAATAGCGGTAAATCCGATCTGGCGTTACGGCTGATTGATGAAGGCGCTGAATTGGTGGCAGATGACCGTGTCGATATTGAAAAAAATGGCACAGGTCTGGAGCTATCCGCCCCGGAAAATCTTCACGGGCTCATTGAAGTGCGGGGTGTTGGCGTGGCCGTAATTGGCGCTGCCCAAAAGGCGCCGCTTAACTTGATCGTCGATCTAAAACCCAGCCAGCACATCGAACGGATGCCGGAACAAGGTGAAGAATCTATTGAAGGCATTAGCATCCCAGTTGTTGAGCTTGACCCGTTTGAAGCCTCGACAGTAGCCAAAATAAAATTGGCATTGCGGATTCAATCCGGAAAGGTCACGCTGGTAGAATGATGTCAAAGCCGCAGGATAAAGTTCAGGCCGTTATCGTCACTGGCATGTCGGGTGCCGGCAAGTCTTCGGCCTTGAAGGCGCTGGAAGATCTAAATTTTGAAGCGGTCGACAATGTGCCGCTGTCACTGCTCGAAGCCATAATAACCGGTGGTCATTCACAACTCAGTGCGCCGGGATTTGAGCGTCCGGTGGCGGTTGGTGTCGATATCCGGACCCGTGATTTTGGCGTTGATGAATTCCTCAATCGCTTGGATCAAATTACCAATAGCTTTGATATTCAGGCTCAAATTCTTTTTATTGATTGCGATGACGAGGTCTTGCTGCGGCGCTACGAGGAAACCCGCCACCGTCATCCGATGGCCATGGACCGCCCGGTCGCCGATGGTATTCAGCGCGAACGCAAATTGGTTTCGCCGTTACGTCAGCGTGCTGATCTGGTCATTGATACAACGGGGATAGGACCCGGCGAGCTTAAGACTATCCTGCAAGCGCAATTTGCTGAGGATGCCAAACATGAACTCACGGTTTTCGTGACATCTTTTTCTTATCGCCACGGTTTGCCGCGGGAGGCCGATCTGGTTTTCGATGCCCGGTTTTTGCGCAACCCGCATTATGAAAGTGAATTGCGCGAACTCAGCGGACGGGACGAAGCTGTTGGCGCATATGTAAAAGCGGATGAAGCTTACGACCCCTTTTTTGACAATCTCACCCAGATGCTCAAACCTTTAATGCCGCGATTTGAGGCCGAGGGCAAAAGCTATTTAACCATTGCGGTTGGCTGTACCGGAGGCCGTCACCGTTCGGTTTTCGTTGCCGAGCAGCTTGCAAAGTGGTTTGACAAAGCGGGCTTGCAGGCGCAATTAAATCACCGGGATTTAATGCGGGATTTAGAGTAAGGAATTAGTCTTACGATGATCGGTTTGGTTCTTGTCACTCATGGCCATTTGGCGGACGAACTTATCGCCGCAATGGAACATGTTGTTGGGCCACAGGAAAAAGTTGCCGCCATCTGCATTGGCGCGGATGACGATATGGAACAGCGCCGTAGCGATATTCTGGATGCCGTTAATGAAGTGAGTTCGGACGACGGCGTGGTCTTGTTAACCGATATGTTTGGCGGCACACCATCTAATTTGGCGATCTCAGTGATGGATCGGGCCAAAGTCGAGGTCATCGCCGGTGTTAATCTGCCGATGCTGGTAAAATTTGCCAGTTGCCGGGATCAATGCGATCTCGAAGAATGCGTTACCAAAGCGCAAGAGGCCGGCAAGAAATACATCAATGTCGCCTCGCAACTTCTCGCCAAAGACAAATAGCAATTGGGCGGATCAAGCTGGTGAGTGAAGCCGTTCTAACAATTTGTAATGAACGCGGCCTACATGCGCGGGCGGCAGCGAAATTTGTCAAACTTGCCGGCGAATTTGAGGCTGAAGTAGTGGTTGCCAAAGACGGCCAGGAAGTATCGGGGCTATCGATTTTGGGGCTGATGATGCTGGCGGCTGCCCCCGGTGACAGGATTACTGTCAGTACCTCCGGAAAAGATGAAGAATCAGCGCTTAAAGCGATTACGGATCTGGTCCAAAATAAGTTTGAAGAGAGCTAGGATTACCAACTTTTTTGGCTAAAAAGCTTGAAATTGTGGCGAGACATCTTAGTTCTTGTATACAGAGATGTTGACTGATACATCCCAACCAATTCTAACGACAAAATCTATAGTTACCTGCGATCTCAGGAGAACCGAATGTCTGATTATAAAGTTGCCGATATTTCTTTAGCCGATTGGGGCCGTAAGGAAATCGCTATTGCCGAAACCGAAATGCCGGGCTTGATGGCTTTGCGCGAGGAATATGCCGGCAAAAACCCGCTTAAAGGTGCGCGCATTGTCGGCTGCCTTCATATGACCATCCAAACTGCTGTCTTGATGGAAACTTTGGTTGATTTGGGCGCTGAGCTGCGCTGGTCATCCTGCAATATTTTCTCAACCCAGGATCATGCCGCCGCCGCCATGGCCGAAGCAGGCATCCCGACCTTTGCCTGGAAAGGCGAAACGGATGAGGAGTTCTGGTGGTGCATTGATCAGACTATTCACGGCCCCGATGGCTGGGTGCCCAACATGATTTTGGATGATGGTGGTGATCTGACCCTAGTGATGCATGAGAAAACACCGGAACTTTTGGCCGATGTTAAAGGTCTTTCTGAAGAAACCACGACCGGTGTGCACCGGCTATATGAAATGGAAAAAGACGGCTCTTTGAAAGTGCCGGCCTTTAACGTCAATGATTCGGTGACCAAATCAAAATTTGATAATCTCTATGGCTGCCGTGAAAGTTTGGTTGATGGCATCAAACGCGCCACCGATGTGATGGTGGCCGGTAAAGTTGCTGTTGTGGCCGGCTTTGGCGATGTCGGCAAAGGCTCGTCTGCCTCGCTACGTAATCAAGGTGCCCGTGTATTGATCACCGAAATTGATCCGATTTGCGCGCTGCAGGCCTCGATGGAAGGTTATGAAGTCGTCACCATG
>JABIIH010000164.1 GCA_018649245.1 Rhodospirillaceae bacterium
AGAGCAGGATCAACTGAAAACGCATCCGCCTCATCGATGACCGAACCATCAATACAATTAAGCAGAATAATCCCCTGCCCCGGATGCGGCGAAACATAAGCGAGACCATCGGGTTCCGGCAGATCAGCTTCGTCCAATTTCACTGGCCGGCCACCCGGTGTGCGATCAAGTCGTGCTGCCGGAGAGAGCAAGGATTGCTGATTATAAAACGTATAGAGACTCGCCCCGCCAGAATTGCCGAGCAGCACTATTTTTTCAAAACCGAGCTCACGCAGTTGGATGAGGCCGGCAGCTACATCTAATAACGCAACCTCATGTTCGAGCCGCAAATCGTTGCCGACCGAGCGCGAGGTCTGGGTAAAAACCGCAAAACCGGCGCCGACTAAATCCGGGATCAAATAATGGGTCGCCAGGAACTCGCGCGGGTGCATGATGCAGATGACAGTATTTGGCTGCCCCCGCCAATAGAGAAAGCCGTTACACGCCGCCCCATCATGGGTGCGAAGCGGAAAGACGCTGACCGACGTGCCTTCCGGCAATCCGCTCATGGTCCATTCAGCGTTCCTGAAACCAGCCGTGGTTTTTTGTGTCTTATCGTCCCCTGACATTAAAGCAGGCTAAAATCAATTACCGGGCGTGGCAAGATTAATGCGCGCCCCAGCCGAGCGTCAACTCACCAGCTTTTTGCTGGGTGATGGTGATGGCGTCTTCCTGACAATAGAGCGAGCACAAATAACAAATCTGGCAGTCATCGGGATAAACAATTTGCGCCGTGTTGGTTTTTGGGTCCATGCGAATAACATCGGTTGGACAGACCAGCACACACATCTGGCAACCATTACAGTTTTCAATTTTTTCAATCGCCATAGCCTGCCCTACTCCGCCGCCTGTTTGGTCTTAAATTCAAGCTCGCCGGGGAAGCGGGCAGGATAGCGTTCTTCATAAGGCACACTTTCATCAGGATGCCACTCTTTGGGAATCGGATGTTTGACGAGTTCCATGCCGTCCTCGCCGGCTTTTATCTTGATCCAAGCCAACCAGTCTTCGTCGTTACGGGCCGGATAATCCTCCCGGTAATGTGTGCCACGGCTTTCCGTGCGAAACAGCGAGGCGCGCAGTTTCATCTCGGCATTGAGCAGCATATTTACCGTCTCATGGACCTGCCTCAATTCATGCGGATTACTGGCAATCATCTTGGGTGCCAGATGATCGCGCATAAATTCAATATTTGTCAGGGCAGCTTCCAGGCGGTTTTGCTCTTTGACATAAAGCACATAATAAGGAATGACGGCGTTCTGCATAATCTGCGTCACCCAGGCCGGTGTGATCACGGTTTCACGCTCCAATGGTTCAAACATGGCTTCGTGAATCGACGTTGTATCCAATCTAGAAATCGGCACCAGTTTAGCCGTGGCGGCAAATTCACTAGCTTCTTCACCGGCGCAAGCCCCTTGCACGGAAGAGCCACTAAACGAAAATCCAATCCCGGCATAGAGCGTGCCGCAGAGCATGGAACCCAGCCCATCGCCCGCCGCATAAAGACCTGGCACATTGGAGGCGCAGCTATTGTCTTGCGGGAAAATTCCCTCAGCTTTATGCACCGACATACCAGCCGAAGAGCCGCCGACCATTGTACGTTTCTCGAATTCCATGTCGGGTGGTGGCGGCGCTTGAGTGCCGTCCGGCAAAGCGCCAAAGGCATAAGGCGGCGGTCCGGCCAGAGGCGGTAATTCGCCTTGATGAACTTTGATTTCCTTATCGATATTTAAATTCCGCGCACCATGGGTTGGCTGCCCGGTCATGAAGATGCCGTGCGACGTCATATCGAACTGTTTACGCCCGGCGGCTGGATTTGCAGACGGCGTGCCGTGAGCATCTATCCATTCCTTACCGGTAATCTCGGCACCTACCCGATAGGCCATGGCATCACCATCATGGGTGAGTGAGCGGATTGGAAAACCGACAGGCTTAAAGCCACCTGCCCCAGCGCACATAATCGTCGCCTTAGCGGTAATCGTTAGCGGCTTGCCATCATCCAGGGCAAATCCAGCAGCGCCAACAACGCGCCCCTCAACTTGCAGCAATGTCGTCATCATAACGCGCTCGATCACCTTGGTTTTACTGCGTATGACATGTTTTCTGAGCACCAGACCGAATTTTGGATCGTCCAGCACTCCCCATTCCTTAAGGTCCTGGAAACGCTCTTTCGAGTGATCCATCATTTTTTCCAGCCAGGCGCGATTATTGAGATACTCGCCATTGAAGCTGACGGTATCGATCCAGTCCTGGCGCTGGTGGCCAAGCTCTTCATCAAAGACGCAGAAAGTATCGGCGAATGGCGTCGAGCCGGAATTACCCGGTGAGCCTTTATCAACCAGAGTTACCTCGAAACCTTTTTGCCGCGCTGTTACAGCAGCAAAAATGCCGGCAATGCCGCCACCGATAATGAGAATATCTGTTTCGATTTCGCTTGGTATTTTTTTAACCATGCAAATTGCCCTTCCCCAAGAGTATCAGTCTCAACATAAGAAATGTGCTGAGCGATACCTTGACGAAGGTCAAATAAGTGATGCCGTGACTGAATAGGCGATGCCAGTAAAGAGCGCTTATGAACCCGTCACTTCAATAGCTACAGACATGCCGGTGTCACCAGCGGCGCAGCCGGTAAAGATACCTTTGCCACCACCGCGGATCGCTAATTCTTCAATCAGTTCGATGATTCCACGGGTACCCATAGCCGCCTGGGTATGTCCCCAAACCAGGGTACAGCCGTAATTATTCATCTTATTGACGTCATAGCCGGATTCTTTAGCAAAATAACAATCATTTACGGCGAATGGATTGTGCGTTTTGATAGCATCAACATCATTTAGTTTCCAGCCTGCCATATTGGCCGCCTTTTCGGCTGCCGGCAGTGGTGCTTCCGGCATATAGCCGAGTTCTGCCCGGGCCTGACCGAAACCTCTGATATGAATTTCGATATTTTTATCGCGGCTCATTTCCTTGGCCTGATCCGGCGTCGTTACCACCATACAAGCACTGCCATCCGCTGGATGGGTTTGGCCACCAAAGGTAACCGTGCCGCCTTCAAGCACCGGTTTTAAATTATTTAATTTTTCCCGGTTGGGCGGATAAACACCTTCATCGCCTTCAAGCGTTCCGACCGTCTTTTTAAAATTTTTGGATGGCACATCAAAAGGCAGGGTCATGAAACGTTTTAGGAAAGCTGAGTCGTCGGCCACCGCATCCTGATATTGCTCGCCGCGCCGCGCCGCGACGTCATGCTGCTCATCCATCGAAATACCGTGACGTTTCGCAACATTTTCAGCTGTCTGGAGCATCGAGAAATGACCGAACGGATCATCACCCATATTATCAAGCAGCTGATTTTCATGCTTGCCAGTACCGCCAATGCCGCCTGGTTCCGGATAATATAACTGCGGGCCGTTCGACGTGCGATCACAGGTCGCGACCAGAGCAAGCGATGCCATATCGCCTTCAACTTCCATGGTCGCATTTTCAACACAGCGAACGCCGGTGGCGCAGACCTGATTGATCATTGGCCCACCCACTTCCGGCGCGCCCAGCATGTTGGTAAACCAAGGCAAGCCGTTAAAGGACTGGGGCTGATTAACGGTCAGGCCGAGCACGCCATAATCGAATGATGTCGGATCAATATCGCGCTTTGCCAACTCATCTTTAGCGACATGAGCGGCAAATTCGATTGCATGTAAATGTTGAAAGGAGCCCTGCCACTTTACGTTCGGGGTACTCCAATACGCTCCATATGGAATTTGCGCAGTTATCGACATGATTTGTTTTCCTTCTTTATTTGGCCGTCATTCGAATGGCGCCATCGAGGCGGATTGTTTCACCATTCAAATAGGCATTTTCGAATATATGCAGAGCCAGCGAGGCATATTCCTCAGCGTGGCCAAGCCGGCGCGGGAACGGAATGCTGTCACCGAGCGACTGTTGCACTTCTTCCGGCAGAATATCCATCAGCGGTGTTTTCAAAATGCCGGGAGCAATGGTGCAAATCCGCACACCGAAATCCGCAAATTCACGCGCAATCGGCAGGGTCATGCTGTGAATACCGCCTTTTGAGGCTGCATAAGCTGCCTGGCCGATTTGGCCGTCAAAGGCCGCGACCGATGCGGTGTTAATTATTGCGCCACGCTCATTGTCTTCAAGCGGATCAAGCTGCGTCGCATCGACACCAAATAGCCGTATGACATTAAAGGTGCCGATCAAATTCACCGTCACGACTTTCGTAAATAATCCGAAATCATGGGCGCCTTTACGGCCAACCACGCGGGAGGCAAAACCGATACCGGCGCAATTGACTAACAACCGGGCAGCGCCATGCGCATCTTTAGCGCTATCAATTGCGGCCTGAACACTGGCTTCATCAGCGACATCGCAAGAGGCAAAAACCCCGCCAGTTTCCTCGGCGACGGCATTGCCAAGCTCTTCATTAAGATCAAAAATCGCTACTTTAGCGCCTTTTTCTGCCAACATGCGTGCCGTTGCAGCACCCAAACCTGATGCGCCACCGGTGACAATCGCGGCATGTCCTTTTACGTCCATTATTAACTAACTCCTATTTATAAAGCTCAACCTTGTTCAAATGATTTTTTCAAGGCCAGTTTATCAATTTTTGCCGCTGGTGTTTTTGGCAGCGACTCAACGATATGAATTTCGGAAGGTACTTTAAATTTCGCCAATTTGCCTTGGCAATAGTCAAGTAACTCCTCGGAGGTGGGGTTTACCCCATCAGCGAGGACAACGAAAGCCTGAATTGCCTCGCCGCGATGGGAATCCGGCACCCCGATCGCTGCTGCTTCTTGAATGTCGGGATGAGCAAACAATACTTCATCAATCTCGCGCGGAAACACGTTGTAGCCGCCGACATTCACCATGTCCTTTTTGCGATCAACAATAGTTATCCGACCTAATTCATCTATATAACCAATATCACCGGTATAGAGCCAACCATCTCGGATAGCGCTTGAAGTTTCGTCCGGCCTGTTCCAATAGCTGGTGATCATTTGCGGACCACGAATTCGAAGTTCTCCGGCTTCATCTACTGGCATGACATCGCTACCCGTTTCAGGATCAACGGCCTCAACTTCTGTCATCACGCACGGCAGGCCGACAGATCCGATTTTGTTGGGCCGGTCATTGGGATTGCCGCTTAGTGGAGCCGCTTCAGACATTCCCCATAATTCATGCACTGTATTTCCCGTAGCGTCTTGCCATGCAGCAATCGTTGCATCGGCAAAGGCTGATCCACCCCCAAGGCAAAGGCGCAGCTGGCTAAGGTCTGTTTCTCTCAATGTTGGTACTGCCAATAAAGCATTGTAGATAACGGATGGGCCACCGGCAAAAATCGTCGCTTTAGTCCGGGCAATCTCAGAGACCACGACATCCGGTATAAACTTAGGTACCAAAACGACGGTGTTACAGCCATACATCGGTGCAACCAAGGAAACACACCATCCCCAAATATGAGATACTGGCGCTACATTCAGCCAGATGTCGCCGGCAATTGGCGTGCTGTATAAGCCATCCATCGCTTTTGCCATCGCCAGCATCATCGCATGTGTGTGGATGGCTCCTTTAGGCAGCCCCGTCGTGCCACCGGTGTAGGCCAACAGAGCTAGGTCTGTGCTATTTGGCATTGGTTCGGGCAATTTTAAGTCCCGGTTTCCGCGCCACTGATCAATCGCGATCTGCTCATCTTCGAAAGTATAGAAATGCGTGACACCATTTGCCTCAGCCAAGGGCGCCAAAACTTCTTCATGGACGGAATCGCAGAGGATAACGGTTGGCGAAGCATCTTTGACTAAGGGCTGAAGTTCGTTCTCAGTATATAGTGGATTGAACATGATAACTTGAGCACCCGCCGCCCAAACCGCATTTGCAGCTACAGCAGTCTCAATTGAATTGGCTTTAAGAACAATGACCCTTTCACCTTTGGCACCCATCGCAATTAAATTATGCGCCATCCCTGCGACACAGGCATAATAATCGGCAAAAGTAATTTCATTTTCACCGCTGATGATTGCGGTATGGTCCGGGTGGTCTTTTGCCGCGTGGGCGAGCATGTGAACCATGGATTCAAATTCTGGGCGCTGTAATTCCGGTGCGACCTCTGGAAATGGCTTAGCCATAGTGTTTTCTCCCTTAATTTTTTAGTTCAATTTTACCGATCCAGCGTTTTTGTTTTTCGTAAGCTTCCGGCAGCGCGGCTTCGGCCACCATCGCTTCAAGGCGTTTAAGTTTCTCTGGTGTTTCCTCGGGAATTTCATCTACCCATTTCTTCAATAGGTCTTCGTAGTCATCACCCACCGGACAGACATCGGCACATCGGCGGCAGCCGGTAATAATGCCACTACCGCGTAACATAGCTTGAAAAATTTCAGATGATTCCATGCCGCGCAACATGCCGATCTGGTTCGCCTGGTTCGGTTCCTTTAAAACGCTGGTGAGATAGTCCGAAAGAAATTCGAAACCAAAGGGAGAGCGGAATTTGTCACAAGCCAGCCAATCTCGATCCCAATGTTGAACGGCGTCGGCGGGACAAGCTTTAAGACAGCGCCCGCATTCTGGCCCTCGGCACAACGATGTTTCCATCTTAGCATCAGGCTCGATATCGGCCGAAGTCATGACCAAGCCCAGAATAACGCGCGGGCCAAATTCCGGCGTGATGAGCTGATGGTTGAGGCCGAGCGTGCCCAACCCCGATTCGACGGCGGCATGTTCAGCCGATAAGGGGTGGGTTGCCTGGGTATCTTCTCCTTTGATAAATTTTTGTGGATCGACATGATGATACGGCACCATCAAGCCGGGAGCGCCGTTGTCTTCCAGCCAAAAAACCAGATCGAGCGCCAGTTCTTCAAGCGCCGAAATCAATAACTCGTCGCCATAAAATTTATGCTGATCGTTCCAGGCCGGCAGCCGCGAAGTGGCAAAACTGATGCGCTTGGCGAGCACAATCACCCGGGCGCCATCGATTTCCGTGATGTGTGAAGGTGTGCGCGAATTTTCCGGATCAGGCGGAAATTGATCCATCAACCCACCATCCGCAATACCGACCAAATCGGCACCGAGAGACTTGGCCTTCTCCTTGATGGCTTCTGATGTCAGTGTCGTTGAGATGAGTTCGTTCATGATGTCTGTTCCGCTTTAAATTTATTACGCTGAGCCTTGGCGGCCTTGCCGGTGTAACCGTCGGGTCCGACCCAGCGAACATTCCAATCGCTTAACCCGGGCACTTCGTCGCCCGCTTTTCTTGCCTCTTTGTAGGATTTTCCTTTGGCAATACGTTCAGGTGTTGTTTCCGGGATGACTTTTTGAGGCTCAGCCAAAAACTCGTGATAGTCGTCGCCAACCGGGCAAACTGCGGTGCAGCGCGGGCAGGTGCCGAAACAACCCCACACCCGGGTCAGTCCCTGCCAGTAATGTAGCATTCGTTGAGAGCTCAGCACGTCTGCCCTACCTTGTTCATCTGCTTCTAGGAATTTTTGAAATATATCGGCAGCGCCATAAAACCCGGTGGTTTGCGCTTCTATAGAGCATTGGCGTTTGTCGATATGAAAATGCAATACCGCATCGGTCGGACAGGCATAAAGACAACGGGAACAACCTTCACCAACGCAGAGTTGTTCGGTCATTGGCTCACCCGGTTCCAGCTCGGCATCGGTGACAACGACCGCCAAATTTACCCGCGGACCATATTCAGCGCACATGAAGTTGACACCAAGTCCCAACGTGCCGAGACCAGCTTCAACTGCCAGATGGCGCAAACTGAGATGACCGTAGGTACCAGATTTCAATTCCCAATCGGTCGAATTATTGTTCATCACCAACCCAAAATGGCCGCGCTTTTCGAGCGCCTCTGAAACCCGCCTGGCTATTTTATCAAGCCGGCGGTTAATCAGCATGTTGACCATTTGATAGGATTCGGGCTCCTTGGTGCGAAAACTCGCAACCGGCACCCGCAGCAGCAAAACTATGATGCTTTTGGCATCCGGCGACATCCGCTCAGGAGTCTGCGGCCAGCGCGGGTCGGGCGGAAAGGCGTTCAAGGTCTCGGCGCTGGCGATACCAGCCAGATCAGCGCCAAAATCCTGGGCCATTTGAATGACATCGGCGGCTGTAATTGTAGTGATGTTTCTCCCTCCCTTATCTTCACCATACCTATGAGTATTGAAATTAGTAGTTTTTTTTATAATTTCAGCAAATGACAATATCATTGTATTAACACCACTTTAACTGGCCGCTCGTAATGTACCGTGGCGATAAGCAGAAAATTAGGTGCTCCAAAACAATAATGTCGAACTTTAAAAAGTTATTTTTTTATAAGGGTAGAATTGGCCGCCGGTCCTTTTGGCTCTATTACCTCTTGCCGGTGATGGCCTTATCGGCAGCTGTTTATAGCCTGCCCGAGCGCTATACGATCGCCGGCTGGATTCCCTTGATCGGATTTGCCCTGCTATTTTGGTTGGCCACCGCCGGCGTCACCAAGCGTCTGCAAGACCGCGGTCGACATGGCTGGCTGCAAGCTATTTTTATCGTGCCGGCGGTCGCTTTATATATTTTAGCAGCGTTTTATAGCGGTCAAATCTGGCTCATGGCAGCGGCCTTGGTAACTGCACTCATAGGTTTTTGGATTTTGGCCGAGACCTGCTTTATCCCTGGTAGCTTGGGGCTCAACCGTTTCGGTGATGATCCCATTTCCTATGCCAAGGTTGCTGATACCGCGCCACCGGAAATCGACGCCGAACCCGCATCTGTGGTTAATTCTGAACCTGAGAAAATCAAAACTCGCGAGATGCCTGATCCTCAACCCAGCACGAATAAACAAATTTCATCCGCTGTTCTTGAGGGCTGGCTAAACGGCGAAGCTCAGGAACATTTACCGATTGTCGAACCGACGGATGAGAAACCTCGGCCAGAGGCAATGCCTGAGCCGGCACCAATGCCTACACCAGAGCCTGAACCGGCGCTGGCACAGAAAATTGCACCACCCCAACCGAAAAAACGTGTTGAGTTAGATGACCAGAAATCAATCTATGAAACCGAACGATTTTTGGAGGACCTGCGTGAGCGGGCAACCACAGATCCAGCGCATACACTATATTTGGCCGAAAGTGCCGAAGCTGGAAATTCCTGGTCTAAACTGGAGATCGCCGCCACTTGGTTAAGTGATGCTGCCTGCAGCCCCGAAAATACGGACTTAGCGATGATCTATTTGCGCGATCTTGCGGACGCCCAAGAAAGCTTCCTCGGTGCAGAAACCGAAGCGGCTTATTTTCTCGGTGAGATTTATCGCATTGGCATGCGCTTTACCCGCCCCAATGAGGATTTGAGCGCTAAATACTATGTCCGGGCGGCGTCACTTGGCCATGTCGGCGCGCAGCGCAGTCTAGCCAGGCAAATCGCTTCGGCACTCGACCATGAAGACAATCAAGCTAAGTCCTTTAATCTTATCCAGCCGATTATTGTTAATGCCCTCAAAGATCGTGAGAGCGCCACTGCCCTGTTACATCTTATCGAATTTGACTGGAGTCTTACCTATCTTGCAAGTATGCCGAATATTTTAAAATCCCTGGTCGATCAGGGCAACGGGATTGCTGCCAAATATCTCGGACGCATGGCCCTGGACGACGATAATCTGGATATGGCCTTGAGAGTTCTCACCCGTGCAGATGAGTTGGACCACTATATTATTGATAAGATTATAGCAGTTATTAAAGGCGGGCGCGGTCAGGACTCGACGCTAAACGCCCTCGTTGATTTACTGCAAACACATGCCGACCAGGGCAATGCCTACGCCCAACATCAAATTGCTTTTGCTTATAACCAGGGCATTGGCCGACCGCAGGATGTCGTGCTGGCCTACATGTATATCAATTTGGCCTGCGCCCAGATCCATGGTCGCGAGCGAAATGAGCTCGTTGGATTACGCGACGATTTAAAAGATTTATTGTCGACCGAGGAAATCTCCGCCGCTCATAAGATGATCCGTGAGCAGTTTGGTAATTAACACCAGGCTGGAATCAGTCAGTCCTCGACCATATCCCGATCAATACCGGCAGCCATTTCAATTGCTTTGCAGACAGCGGCGAGTTCGAGATGATCTAACCCAAGGGCTGCGGCGGCATTAAATTTTTGCTGGGCGATGACAAAGAGATCAATCGGTGATTTATTCTCGGCAGCATAATCAGTAATGATCGCCGCATCTTTTTGAAAAATATTAAACACCGCTGCCGTACCGTCACGGTAATCCGACTTCGCCATCATTTCACCGCGCTGCTCGAACATACGCGAGGTACCAGCGCTTTCCTTGATCACCTGATGGATCAGCTCGGGATCAAAGCCAGCTTTCTGGCCGAGGGTAAAACACTCTGCCGCTGCGACCGTCTGAACAAAAACCAGATAATTAGCGAGATATTTCATCTTTGAGCCGGCACCAACGCCGCCGACATAGAAATTAGTCGCTGTAAAAGACTCAATAACCGGCACGCACTTTTCATAAGCCGCTTGATCACCACCAATAAACAGTGAACCTTTCATGGCTCGAACCAGCGGTGTCGTGCCGCTGATCGGTGCATCCAAAAAGAATTTACCAGCAGCTTCCAATTGAGCCGCCGCCGCATCTTTTTCCGAGACTTTCAACGTGCTGGTTTCGAGTAAAATCTGACCGGGCTTGTCAGCTTGTAAAATACCATCTTCTGCTCCAATGACATTTTGCAATGCCTGATAGCTCGGCAGTGATGAGATCAAAATATCAGCATGTTCGGCAACATCTTGTGGCGAACTTTTGGCATCCACTCCGCGCTCGGCCATCAGAGCGCAACGCTCAGCGGCAATATCGTAGCCACAAACCGTAAAATTATTAGCCAGAAGATGATCCGCGATCACCTCGCCCATGGCACCTAGGCCGATAATACCGACATCTAAAACAGGTAACTCTTGCGTTTTGACAATTTTAATTTTCTGGGACATTCAGCCACTTTCCGTTTTTTTATGAAACAGTATGTGCGCCAAAATTGTAGGGAGATTGATTAACAACAGCAACGAAAAAGCACTATAGCTCAGCCACAAACTCGGCGCGGAACGAAGATAACGGCATCGGCTCAGCTTCTCCGCTGCCATCGATCCACATATCAAAGACGATCTCTTTGTCGGGCGTAATTTCAACCAGGCGAGCCTGGGCAAAGCTATTTTCCGGGGTTGGAGCGGGCTTGCCGTCGATGGTGCAAGTGCCGCCATAGTTTATAAACGTGTTGCCGGTTTTGGGCAGCCGGAAGGCACCGCCTTGATAACACGCAAACAAGCGCTCACCCGGGTCTTTGCCATAAGCCCAGACTTGCTCGACGGTCAGGGCATTTTCATCAACTTTGAACTCCACCGCCCGGCTATAACTTTCTCCGACCGGCATTTTCTCTCCAAACGGCGTCGCCCGGAAATTACCATTGTCAAAACAAAGTGTCTAGCCCCCTTGTTATGTACCACTTTGTTGCAGAGTTTCTGGCACCGGTGGTCTCATATTTAATGACTGATGAGGCCGGATGTGATTGTACTGTTTGAGCCAGATATTGATGACGATCTGAGCTTGTTTAATTGTCG
>JABIIH010000204.1 GCA_018649245.1 Rhodospirillaceae bacterium
CGAACCTTCCATACTACCTTAACTCCTAATTTCCTCAGGCTACCGCAATATTCTGCCGCACCTTACATTAAGTATAATCTTGGTGAAATAACCACCATTAAATTTGCCAATTATTTTCTGAGAGTTGGTTGCTCCAAAGACAATCCACAATAGACCTAATTCGCACTTGAAAACTGAATTTTAAATATCATAGGAAATTGACCCCGGCAAACCGAGATTGCATAAAAAACCCGCTAATATACTGCAAAATAATCTCTTTATTTGTAGTGATATTCGGCTTTGAAATCTTCAATAATCGCCAAATTCTGGAGTGCGGAACGAACTCAATCCGGAGCCTTGGCGAATCGGGCAAATTCGTTCACCAAAGTGTGATAAATAGACTTTTTAAACGACACTGCAATTTCTGGAATTTCCGTCAATTTAGCCCACTTCCAAGTACTGAATTCCGGATGTTCAACCCCGGTTGGATCGATTTCTATATCGTCGCCTAAGAACCGTAAGGCGAACCATTTCTGTGTCTGACCACGATAGCGGCCTTGCCAAACCTTGCCCTTTAAATCGGGCGGCAAGTCATAATTCAGCCAATCTTCCACTTCACCGATAATTTCAGCGTTCCCGGTGCCGGTCTCTTCTTCAAGCTCTCTAAGTGCCGCCGCCGCTGGGTCTTCACCATTATCGATACCGCCTTGCGGCAACTGCCACGCGTCGGGATAGGTATCGAGGCGCTGACCGACAAACACCTGGCCATATTTATTGAATAAGACGATGCCCGCGCAAGCTCGGTAGGGCAGGTCAGTCGGTGTTTGATCGGGGGACATTATTTTTGTGCTGGTGCTGGCGGTTGCCCGGCCGGAGCAGCTGGCGTTGCAGGTGCCACTTGAGCTTGATTTTCGCCACCGCCACCACTGCCGCTGATTTTCACGATTGCCGAGATCGGTGCTAATATCAGTTTCTTACCGGGCAGTGTTTTGGTCCAGGCCATGATGTTGGTCAATGTGGACGGTAAGGCGCGAGCGATGCCGATGGCGCTGGCATTTTTTTCTGCCAGTTCCACAAGTTTTGAAAGGCCGCGCATAATGCCAAGACGTGACGGGTCTTGATCGATGTAAACATCGCTGCGCGCGCGCGGCAAAGCGATCGTCGAGGCGATTTTCACGATTTGGCTTTGGGCGACCAGACCATTATCAATCATTAATAAACCGCGGATGCGAATTTCATTCAGCACCGGTGTCAACGCATCTTGCGAAGTTGTAAAGCGGGAGCCCATCGATTGGAGGAAACCGACATTGCCAATTGAAAGCGACATTATATATTGCAGACGCTCGATATTATCGTTTTGTTTTAAATCTGTTTGCAGGGCGAAAGGTCCAGGATCGGAGGTCGGAAAATCCGCAGTTTCCATGGGCAGCATCATCAGCGTTTCGTGCCCTGCGGTGCGAGCCAAACCAACCCAATCACCAACATTTTTGGCATAGGGATTAAAAGCCAGAGTAACCTCTGCCGGCGTATGATTGACCGCAGCGATGGTGGCAGCCCGGCTAAAGCCCAACCCTTCAATAATAATGCCAATCCGGGCCAGGTTGGTAGCACCGGTAAACGGCTTGGCATAGACCTGCCACGGTTGGCGGCCATCAGCTGAAATTTTTGGAATTACGCTGCCGCCAACAGATTCGCCCAATTGCTTGTCCGGCCCGGGTAGCGGTTTCGGGTTTTGCATCATCGGTATGCCTTGGTAGGCTATGGCAGTTACCGACTTAATGATGACTCCAACACCGGCTTCAGTGCGGGGCCGGGAGGCTATTGCTGGTGTTGTATTAGCTGGCGCGGAGGTAGATTGACCGGATGCTGGAACTTGGCTGGAACTTTGGGCTGGTTGGGATGCGTCTTTTTGGTCGGCAGTTGAGCGACCCATTTTCATTTTCCCGCCGGCCCGCGCTTTATTTTTTGGCGGAATTTTTAAGCTCAAAGCCGCTGCTGGCAGATTATTGTCGGCGGTTTCTTCTGCTTCATCATCGCCGC
Organism: Rhodospirillaceae bacterium; assembly: GCA_018649245.1. Lineage (GTDB taxonomy): Bacteria > Pseudomonadota > Alphaproteobacteria > Rhodospirillales > UBA2165 > TMED23. The sequence goes on from JABIIH010000204.1 coordinate 2,020, forward strand.
CACCGAGAAAGAACATTGCGCCGCCACTGATCCCGGCAACGACAACAAATACGGCGGCGCCAATAATAATCCATTTCTGTTTGTCGATACCTTCGCCGTCGTCATCTTCATCATCGTAATCTTCATCGAAATCGTCGTCAGGGAAATCGATATCTTCTAGATCAAGATCTTCGTAATCTTTGCCGTCACCATCGGCGCTTTCATCACCGCTATCCGCCAGCTCATCCTCGGCTGATTCTTCTGACTCATTATCTGACGCATCGTCCGGTGCCTCATCGGCAGCAGCCGGCGGGTCATCAAACATCGCATCGACTTCTTCTTGTGATTTTTCTTCATCAGCCATTACGGGCTTCCGGTATTTTTTATTAGGCGACTATATTAGCCCTTCATACGCCGGGAAAACAGCGAAACACCGCGCAACAGATCAAGGGCACGTTGTAATTGAAAGTCCTGCTGATTGGTGTTCGATGCTGCAGGGGCGGGCTTTTTCTTGGAATCTGGCGCATTTTTAGACTTGTCGTCGGTTTTTTCTCCAGCTTTTCCATTTTTATCGCCGACGTGATTTTTGCCGTTATCATTCTTTAAAGCACCTCTGAGATCGGCTTCACGAGTCCGGCGGCGCGGTTCTATTGCTTCGATTCGCGCCTGTTCAACTTTGATATCGGGGGTCACGCCAATCTCCTGAATAGAGCGACCAGAGGGCGTGTAATAGCGCGCAGTCGTCAACCTCATCGCGCCATGCTGTTGCAACGGAATAATCGTTTGCACCGAGCCCTTGCCGAACGACTTGGTGCCGAGAATGATAGCGCGTTTATGATCTTGTAAGGCCCCGGCGACAATTTCCGAAGCACTGGCAGAGCCCCGGTTGATGAGCACGACAATTGGCTTGCCGTCGGTCAGATCACCAGGTCTGGCATTAAAGCGCTGATGTTCTTCTTTATTACGGGATCGCGTCGAGACGATTTCGCCCTGGTCTAAAAAGGCATCTGAAACGGCAATTGCCTGATCCAAAAGGCCGCCGGGATTATTTCTGAGGTCAAGCACCAGGCCTTTGAAGTTTTTGCCGAGTTCTTTCTTGATTTTGTCCATCGCCTTTGAGAGCCCTTTGCCGGTCGGTTGGCTGAACGAAGATATTCGGACATAGCCGATATCACCACCTTCGGTGCGGGACCTGACGGTGCGGAGCGGGATAATGCCGCGGGTAACGGTGACATCGAACGGTTTTTTATCAATCCGCCGGATGGTGAGCTTGATATCTTCGCCGACTTTGCCGCGCATTTTTTCAACGGCTTGAGACAGCGTTAGACCCAGCACCTGTTCACCGTTGAGATGCGTAATGAAGTCACCCGGTTGCAGGCCAGCGCGATGCGCCGGCGTATCGTCAATTGGCGAGACCACTTTGATCAATCCATTTTCCATGGTTACTTCAATACCAAGGCCGCCAAACTTGCCCCGGGTCTGCACCCTCATATCTTTAAAGTTTTTTGCGTTGAGATAGCTTGAATGCGGATCGAGTGAAGTCAGCATGCCGGTGATGGCGGCTTCTATGAGGTCTTGATCCGAGGTCTCCGTGACGTAGCTGGAGCGCACTCGTTCAAAGACATCACCAAACAAATTGAGTAGGCGGTAAGTATCGACGTTCTTTTTCTTCTTTTCCTTCTCCGCCGCGTAGAGATCAAAACTGCTGCCGATCACCGCGAGCGATAGCGCAATACCCGTAACCAAATACACAATTTTTTTCATCTGCTTAACCTTGTCATTTTAACTGCTTTTTCTTTTAGCCAGCCACGGAACAGGATTAATGGGCTGGCCGTTTCTCCGCAGCTCAATATAGAGCGACGGCTTACCTTTAGTGTGCGATCCCATAACACCGACGGGTTCGCCTGACAATAAATACTGCCCCATGACACCATCAATGCGGGACATACCGGCAAGGAGGCTATGATATCCCTCGCCATGATCAATGATCAAGAGTTGCCCGTATCCACGGAAATTTCCAGCAAAAACGACCTTACCATCAAACGGGGCTATTACTTGCGCAGAATCTCGAGTTTCGATCGATAATCCTTTGCGCGTTACGCCACGGCGAACGGTTTCGCCATAGTGTCCGTTGATGCGTCCCACAGCCGGATATCTTAACGAACCGCGCGATAAAGCAAAGGGTTTAAGATCAAGTGGCGGCGCCAATCGGGCAACTTTCTTGGGCGCTGAAGAGGTCTTGTTAGAATTTCCCTTTTTTGCCTCAAGTAGTTGTTTTTGCTTTCTTTTTCTATCCTGAACAAGCTGTTTTTTACGTTCTTGTTCGATATTGCCAAACAAATCACGCAAGTTTTGCGCCCGTCCGGTTAGGCTCTCAATTCGAAGCTTTGCTTCACGGCGCTCAGACAAGGCACGTTCACGCTCAGCGGCTTTAATCCGGATCAAGCCATCCAGGGTAGAGCGTTTGTTTTTAAACTCAAGACTGGTCTTGGCGAGCTGAAATTTACGCTTGGCGATCAATTCTCGGGTTGCTGCAAGGGCGATCAAATCTTCGCGAAGTCGGGCTGCTTGGCCTTCAATTTGCGGTACAGCCGAGCGTAACAGGATTGCTGTCCGGATCAGATCGGCGGCACCTGAGGGGTAGGCGATGACCGCTTCCGGCGGTAATCGTGATAATTTCTGCAACGCCATCAAGACGCCAGAGAACTGACCGCGACGCGATTCGAGCAGATTTCGCTTCTCGGTCTCGGCGTTATTGAGATCATCAATTTCAGTTTCGAGCTTCGACATCCGTTGCTCAAGATTTTGGACCGCCGTGGCAACACCAATGCGATCACGGCTGGCTTTCGACAAATCACTTTTTAAGGTATCCGCCTGCTGCTTAAGCTGCCGGCTTTGTTTTTTGCCGGCCTCAATTGCCTTTTCGACTTCCTTGATTTGGTTGTCGAGCGCATTGTCTTTTTGCTGGGCGTAGCCCGTTATAGGCAGGCATAAAAGGACGCTAATGAAGAGAGCAGAAAATATGCGGTGACAATTAAGCCGAGACATCTTCGGTCTGTTTTTCAGAGATCAGAGATTGTCCTGTCATTTCGGCTGGCTGTTCCAAGCCGAGCAGCCGCAACAATGTCGGTGAAACATCAGCCAGCACACCAGTTTTCAAACCTTCGGCAAAACTTGGCGGGTTCACCAGGATCAGCGGTACTGGCGACAAAGTGTGGGCGGTGTGCGGCCCTTGGCTATCGGGATCGGTCATTTGCTCGGCATTGCCGTGATCGGCGGTGATTAACATGGTACCGCCTACTTTGATCAGCGCATCTTCGAGCCGGCCTAGGCAACTATCGACGGCCTCTGCAGCTTTGACTGCAGCTGCCATGATACCGGTATGGCCGACCATATCGCCATTGGCATAATTGACGATAATGAGATCAAATTTCCCGGCTTCTATGGCTGCTACCAGATTGTCGGTGACTTCAGGCGCCGACATCTCCGGCTGCAAATCATAAGTTGCGACTTTGGGCGAGGGCACCAGGATGCGCTCTTCGCCGGGATATACTTGCTCTTCACCGCCATTGAAAAAGAAAGTGACATGAGCATATTTCTCAGTCTCGGCGGTGCGCAGCTGGGTCAGCCCGGCATCCGAGACTACTTCGCCGAGAATTTTCTCCAATTTGCGCTGAGGAAACAACGCGGACATAAACTGATTGAGATGGCTCGAGTATTCGGTCAGGCCGGCCTGGGCCACAAATTTAAGTTCACGGGACCGCTTGAAGCCCTCAAACGCTGGATCAGTTAAACTTGCCATAATCGCGCGCGCGCGGTCCGAGCGGAAGTTGAACATCAACACCGCATCGCCGTCTCTAATGCCGTCATAGTCACCAATGACGACCGGCAGCATAAATTCATCTGTTTTGTTGTCATTATAGCTGGCTTGGATCGCTTCAACCGGGTCATCGGCTTTGGCGGCCTCCCCCTCGACAATGGCCTGATAGGCCTGCACCACCCGGTCCCAATTATTGTCCCGGTCCATTGCATAGTAACGCCCGGTCACCGTGGCGATGGAGAAATTTGCGAGTGCCGAGGTTTTGTCGACAACTTCCGTCATAAAGCCTTTGCCGCCGGATTGTGCGATATCCCGACCATCCATAAAGGCGTGAAGTTTGGTGGTAATGCCTTTTCCATCCAATATTTCTGCAAGTGCAAGCAAATGATTTTGATGGGAGTGCACGCCACCTGGAGAAACGAGGCCGAGTAGATGACAGGCGCCGCCACTTTGCTTGAGCTTGGCGATAAACTCGGTGAGGGCAGGGATGTCTTTGAGCGTGTCATCGGCGATTGATTTATCAATCAGAGGTAAATTCTGCATCACCACACGGCCAGCGCCGAGATTTGTATGACCCACTTCGGAATTGCCCATTTGTCCGGCGGGCAGGCCGACATCCAGCGCCGAGGCTTCAAGTTGAGCTTTAGGGTAAATCTCCACCATGCGGTCCCAATTGGGAGTTGTGGCGTGGTGGATCGCGTTGTCTTCGGCGGCTTCGCGCTCACCCCAGCCATCGAGGATGCAGAGCACCACCGGCCGACGCGAATCGCCATCTGCTTTGTTGATCTTATTCATATGCATATGTCGCAAAACTAGACGTTTGATGCAATGGGAGAGTTAGGGAACTGACGGAATAAATCTCACCGCTGTTTGTTATTCAAATACAGCACTAAGGAGATGATGATCAAGAGGGCGATGATGGCGTTTTCGCCGGTGGCTTTGGCAAAGACGCCGATATTGTCAATGATACCGACTATAAACGTGCCCGAGGTTTGGCCAAGCAAGAAATAAATGAAAATAAGCAGGACGAGGCCGAGACTGAATATCTCGACAAGTGACCAGAGGGTCCGTCTCAATAAATCAATTTTGTCCATAATTGACCTCGTCCTGAATTTTTAGAAAGTACGGCTATGCGGATCTGCTCCTGAGCAACCAGATAATAACGCCAAGAGCGATTAGTCCTACCAACCCTGCACCACCGAGATTGCCGATGAGGGCGGTTAAATTGCCGACAACGTCGCCGACGAAAGGAAGTTTATTACCAATAAGAACTCCTAATACGATACCAAGTCCGATTAGCGACAAACCAATATCGGTAAGTGAGCCAATCCAGGTCCTAACTTGATTTAGCATAGACAAAGTCTCCTAATAGTTTCAGTTATAACTGCCTTTATGTCCCATATACAAAATGTAGTAGTAATATGGATATGGGTGCGCATATATAGCATAGATTCTCCAAATTAGTTCGAAAATATTGCTCGACGAGTAAACGATTGCTCAATTTTTGGTGAGGTTAGCCAGCGGGTATTGTCGAATTTGGTGGCTATCAACGCCTTGCTTGATAATTGTGGCGAGATTAATGAGCCCGGCATATCAGAGAATTTAGGGTCCAAAAAAGGGTAATTTAATCAGTTTTTTCAATAATACCTATCAATATTATCTGATTGTTTAATGGTAGACGTATTCTGTAAACTTTAACCTGACTCCTGGTAAGGGCAAAAGGAAGCTAGAAAAACTCAAGCTATAATTTTTCTGATACATTTTGCATTCGCTTAATCGCACCGCTGGCGTTCGTTTTGATATGGATCAAATACGAAGTCGCCAGCATGTGAGATACTACTTTATTTATAGGTCTATAAATGTTTTGTAGAACTATAAATATTTTACGGATCAATAGTTGGAGTATCGTTAAGGTGAGAGCGGTAAGGACATGGTCGGTCAGGCATTCCCGTTTTATTGAAACGGTGTGGCAGGCGTTTTCGTTTGTCCTCGATATGCTTGCGCCTCTATTACGTCATTTGCCTCGCCGGTTCCTTGAGGCGCCGCTAAAGCCGGTCGAAAAACTCGCTAAAAGATTTATGTTCGATTGCCAAATGTGCGGCCAATGTGTGCTCAGCCTGACCGGCATCGCCTGCCCGATGAATTGTCCGAAAACGCTCCGCAATGGTCCCTGCGGTGGGGTCTTGGCTGATGGCGGTTGCGAGGTATCACCGGAGATGACCTGTGTCTGGCTGGAAGCGTGGGATGGGTCCAGGCAAATGAAAAATGGCGCGTCCATTAATGAAATCCAGCACCCGGTTTCACATTTAACCCGGGCCCGCTCGACTTGGGCAGCGAGCCTGCAAGGTGATCATTCCCAACCGGCCTGGCCGGAGATTTCCGTCGGCAGTACAGTCAAAACCACCGATGAGGTTCCGGCGCGGGCCAGCAGTTTGCAGCGGGTCCTTAATTCAGGCGCTTTTACCGTTACCACCGAGTTTAATGCGCCGGATACGGCTGCGGCCGAGGATATCATTGAGGCAGTGCAGCCGCTAACGGATATCTGTGATGGCATTAACGTCACCGATAATGCTGGCGCCAATGTCCATATCTCCAGCCTGAGTACTTGCGCGTTAATGGCGCGGGAGGGTTTTGAGCCGGTTATGCAGATGACCTGCCGTGACCGCAACCGCTTGGCCATCCAATCAGATGTTTTGGGGGCGGCGACACTTGGTGTCACCAATATCACCTGCATGACGGGCGATGCCATCACCAGCGGTGATCATCCGGACGGCAAGCCTGTCTTTGATTTGGATGCCGCATCACTGCTGCAGACCATCCGGCATTTGCGCGACGAAGGTAAATTTCTAACCGGGCGCGAGCTTAAAACCCCGCCCTATATTTATATGGGCGCAACCGCCAATCCGTCGGCGAAATTTCTTGATGTTGAAATTAGCCGGGTGGCTAAAAAAGTTCGGGCCGGTGCGCAATATCTACAAACTCAATATTGTTTCGATATGATGGCTTTGAAGAATTTCATCACTCGATTTCGAGATGAGGGGCTTGATGAATGGGCGCATTTGCTGGTCGGTGTTGGTCCGTTGCGCTCGGCTAAAAGTGGCCGCTGGATGCGAGACAATATTCCCGGCGTCCACATTCCGGACGATATTATAGAACGTATTGAGCGCGCCGATGATGAGCGTGCAGAAGGGCAAAAATTTGCCGCCGAGTTTATTGAGGAATTAAAGGATATGGCCGCTGTCTCTGGTGTTCATATTATGGCGATTGGCCAGCCTTTGCGGGTTGCCCAAATTGTCGAGATGGCTGGTATTGGGCCGAAATATAGGAGTTAATTATTATCGTCTAACAACTGGACGCCGATTAAATTAGTCCAGATACTGAATTGGGGGGGGATTTCAGCAGGTTCATTGCTTGCCGGTCTCCCATGGAAATAATTTTTTGGCACAGGAGCCGCAATTATGAGCAATGATAAACATGATAAATTAGTCAATCTAATCGCCGATATGGAAGAGGACGAGGCACTCGCCCTCACCCAGGAACTGATTGATGAAGGTGCTGAGCCCACCTCCATTCTTGAGATTTGCCGGGCTGCTATGGATATCGTCGGCCAGCGTTTTGAAGCCAACGAATATTTCGTGCCCGAGCTTATTCTAGCCGGTGAAGTGCTCGACCAGATGTCTGCGATGGTAAAACCGCTAATCGCCGATACCACTGAAGAGGATGACAAAGTTGATAGCGGCACGGTCCTGATCGGTACTGTGCATGGTGATCTGCATGACATTGGTAAAAATATTGTCACCTTCATGCTCGACGTCAACGGCTACAACGTCATTGATCTAGGTATTGATGTTTCACCCCAGGCTTTCATCGACGCAATTAAAGAAAAATCGCCTGAAATCGTTGGTCTCAGTGGCTTTCTGACACTGGCTTTCGATTCGATGAAAGAAACCGTTGAAGCGATTGATGAAGCTGGATTGCGCGACGTGGTGAAAATCATGATCGGCGGTGGCCAGGTCGACGAGCAAATCCTCAAATATACCGGTGCTGACTCCTTTGGCCTCAACGCTATGAGCGCCGTTAATCAATGCAAAGAATGGATTGGGGAGGCTGCATAATGGCACCTAAGGATTCCGACCGGGACCCCAAGGAACTTTATCAGGAACGCACTCAGCGCATTGCTGATGCGGCGGCTCTAAAGGAAACGGACCGGGTACCTTATATTTACGCCACTCGTTTTTGGAACGCCAAACTTGCGGATATGACCTGCAAGGACACCATGTATGATGTCGAAAAGAGCATATCCTCCAACCGGAAAGCGATTGAGCTTTTGCAGCCGGATGCTTTCGGGGCAGCGAATTACGCCTACGGCGGTGCCTTGGAAAAGCTTGACTATCATCCGCTCGAATGGCCGGGTGGTGGCGCTGCGGACGATGTCTGTTTTCAATATATAGATAAAGAACTCATCGTGCCGGCTGAATATGATGAATATTTGTTCGATCCGACGGCGTTCTACTTGCAAAAATACCTGCCGCGTATTGCCACCGGTTTTGAAGGCCTCAAGCATTTTCCAAATTTCCCGACCTTGTCGGAATGGAACATCGTCTACAATCTTCGAGCCTTCGCCAACCCGGAACTTCAGGAGTCTTTTAAGACCTTGATGGAAGTCGGCGAGATGGTCGACCATTCCATGACCAGGATGACTGAGTTCATCAAAGAGATGATGGAAGCTGGCTATCCCATGGCGATCGGTGGTTTCTGCAAAGCGCCATATGACCACATCGTTGATTTTCTGCGCGGCTCAAAGGGCGGTATGCTCGACATGTTCCGTCATAAAGACAAGCTGTTGGAGACCATCGATAAAGCACGGCTTTTGCTGAACACAAATGTCGTCGAAGGCGCGCAACGCGTTGGTTGCCCCTATGTTTTTATCCCCCTTCATTGGGGCCTCGATGGCTTTATGTCGCCGGACCAGTTCAACGAATTTTACTGGCCGAGTTTGCGCCAAACCATCCACGATCTGATTGAGGCGGAAATGACACCGGTTATTCTGTGGGAAGGCGATTGCACCACCCGGCTCGAATTTATCGGCGACATTCCGCCGGGCAAAGCCATTTACTGGTTCGAGCGGACCGATCTGCATACCGCTAAAGACGTGTTGGGGGATATTGTCTGTCTGCGCGGCAATGTTTCGCCGTCTCTGCTGAATACCGGAACAGCGGACGAAGTCGATGCCTATTGCAAGGACCTCATTGAATATGTCGGTAAGGGCGGTGGCTTCATGCTTGATGGCGCAGCCAGCATCACCGATGAAGCGCCGATTGAAAATATCGTCGCCATGGCAGAATCAGTACATAAATACGCTAACAACTAAATTAAGGAAGTTGCCCCATGTCAGATAAATCAGGCGCCGAGCTTTATGCCGAGCGCGAACAACGCGTTCAAGATGCGATGGACTTAAAGGAAACCGACCGGGTTCCCTTGTCGATGTTTTCTCATTTTTGGCCGGCGACTTTGGCGGGTATTACATTTGAGCAAGCGATGTATGACTATGACGCTTTCAATGATGCCATGCGTCAAACACTCGAGCTTCTACAGCCGGATATGTATGCGCTGAACCAGACCTATATTTGCGTCGGGCCGACGCTTGAGTTGATGGATTTTAAACAGCTCGAATGGCCAGGCCACGGCACCGACCCCAATGTCTCCTTTCAGTTTCTCGACCGGGAATATATGAAGCGAGATGAGTATGATGCCTATTTAAACGACACGACCGACTTTTTCCTGCGCACATACATGCCGCGGGTTGCCGGCGCCTTTGAGCCTTTTGCCAAACTGCCTTATCTGCCGGCCCAGTATTATTTCAAGATGATCCGGGTGCCGACAGCTTTTGCCGGTGATGATATGATTGAAGGACTGGAGAAAATTCTCGCGGCCGGCAAGGAAATGCGGAAGATGTTAAAAGGCGCCTTGGGCTTCGCCAAGGATATGGCCGAACAGGGTTTCGTGCAAAGTATTGGTGGCACCGCCGCTGCGCCTTTCGATAATTTTGCCGATTATCTTCGGGGTTCCAAAGGGGCCATGCTCGATTTGTTCCGCAACAAAGACAAATTGCTAGAATGTATGGACCGGGTTGCTGACAACATTATCGAAGACACCATCGCTGGTGCCCAACACAATCCAAGCCGGCAAATCTTCATTCCGCTGCATTGGGGGCTCGATAATTTCATGTCGCCTGAGCAGTTTGAGCTGTTTTTCTGGCCACCCTTAAGAAAAGTCCTGATGGGGCTGATTGAAGCCGATCTCATCCCTTGTGTGCTTTGGGAAGGTGACTGCACCACGCGGCTTGAAACCATCGCCGATATTCCGGTCGGCAAGGCGGTTTATTGGTTTGAACAAACCGATTTGGGACTGGCCAAGTCAGTATTAGGTGACATTACCTGCCTCCGTGGCAACGTGTCATCTTCCACTTTGATCACCGGCACACCGGATGATGTTGATGAAGAATGCAAAAAATTGATCAAAGTTGCCGGCAAGGGCGGTGGCTTTATTCTTGATGGGGCAATTGGTCTGCCTGATGAAGCTAAGGTGGAAAACGTGGTCGCCATGGCGGAATCAGTGCGGAAATACGCAAATTAGGATCTGACGGATGCCGGTTAAAACTGATTGGCCTGATTTTTTTTCAAGCCCGAATTTCGAAAGTTGGCAGGAGCTGAATTGCAGCCGCACGCTGCATTCCCGCTTCCAGCGCGAAGTTCAGGAAATGCATGAATATGCACTCGCTGAAAATCTGGTCCAGCCGCGTCTTGCTTTTGTGTCTATGCCAATCACAGACAAAGGGAAAGATTGGATCGGCTTGGAAAATGGTATTGAGTTATCGAATGCCTCTGAAGTTGCCGATAAATTTGCCGCTGCCGATGAGCTCATATTGGCTGTCGGCACTATCGGAGACGGGCTGGAAACAGCTGCGGCGGAAATGTTTCAAAACAAAAAAGCGATTAAAGCGCTGGCCTTGGAGGAAGTTGCAGTTGCGGCGATTTTCGAATTCACCAACGCGGTTTTCTCCGCCATCGATGAATTTGCTGTAACCCGTGAGCTTCAAGCCAGTAGTCCGATCTATCCAGGTCATGGCAGCTTCGGCATTGAGCAGCAACGTACCGTGTTTGAGCAGGCCGGTGGAGAAGAGATCGGTATGCGGGTTTTAAAAACTGATATGCTGTTTCCGGCGAAATCTATTTCCTTGGTGTTTGGTCTGGGCCAGGATTTGCCGCGTTGGGACCGCAAAAAAGATTGTGAAACCTGTAAAGCGCGGGAGAATTGCCGGTTTCGTAACTCTGAAAGTCTCGCCGCATGACCACCTTCCAAATTTCCTTTGAGCCGATGCACGAAGTCATCGAGTGTGCGGCTGGTGAGACGATCCTCGAAGCGGCTCGGCGAGAGCGGGTTAGGATATCAAGTTCCTGTGGCGGTCATGGCACTTGTATGTCCTGTGCGGTTCAGATCACAGCAGGTGAGCTGCCAGCAGCTCATGAGGCAGATTCTCAAGTGTTTTCTGATCGTCGGCTCGGTGAGGGCTGGCGGCGGGCTTGTATCACTGAGCCCACTGGAGATTGCACCATCTCCGTGCCCGCCCGGTCAACGGCGGCGCCGGTGCGCACTCAAGTGGATGGCCTTGGTAATGACATGGCTAATTTGGTCGATTTTGAACCGGTGGTTAAAGTTATTCATTTTGAGCTTGAGGAACCCTCGCTTGAAGATGGCCGCTCCGATGAAACGCGTTTGCGGGATGCCTTGGCAGAGGATTATCCGGGTGCTTGTGAGACCTTTGATGCAGCGCTGCTCCGCACCTTTGCCTTGGACATAAGAAAGTGGGGCTGGGCTGGCTGGCTGGCTAGCACCAAGGGTGAAGTAATTGCTGCGGGATCGCGGGAAGCCAGGGTTTTCGGTATGGCGGTTGATCTTGGCACAACTAATATGTCCGGATTCCTGGTTGATATGATGACCGGCGAAACTTTGGCTGCTGAAGGTATGGAAAATCCGCAGACCAGCTATGGTGCGGATTTAATCACCTATGCCTCTCATATCCGGCGTAATCCTGAAACGGCTAAAATATTGCAGGAACTGGCGGTCGAGGCGATTAATGATTTGGCCACTGATATGTGTGACGCCGTCGGTGCTCAGGCGAGCGACATCGTTGAAATCACCATAGCCGGCAATACCATGATGCATCATTTGCTGCTTGGCTTGCCGGTAACCCAGCTCGCCATGTCGCCTTTTATCTCGGCCTATAGCGATGCCTTTGATCTCAAGGCCCGCGATCTCAATATTAAGGTTGCCCCGGGAGGTTATGTCCATCTACTGCCGAACATTGCCGGCTTTGTCGGTGGCGATCATGTAGCCTCGTTGCTGGCCTCCAAATCTATCGATGGCAAACCGGTGATCATCATGGATATCGGCACCAATACCGAGCTGTCACTGGTTGAGGGCAATAATATCACCAGTGTTTCCTGTCCCTCAGGTCCAGCTTTTGAGGGCGGTAATATTAGCTTTGGCATGCGGGCGGCCGCCGGTGCGATAGAATCCGTGCGGCTTAAAAATAATGCTGTTCAATTGCAAACCATCGGCGATGAGACACCGGTCGGGATTTGTGGTTCCGGCGTGATGGATGTGGTTGCCCAATTACATTTGGGCGGTGTCTGCAATGAGCGCGGGCGCTTGCAGAAAGATCACCCGAGGGTCAAGGAAATCGGCAAAAATCTGGTCTTTGTCTTGGCTGATGAAGAAGCCACAGGCGGCCAGGAAATAACCTTTTCGCAAGATGATTTGCGCGCCGTGCAACTCGCCAAGGCCGCTATTCGGGCGGCGACGGATCTGCTGCTCAAACACACCGGCTACGCGGAGCGGGATCTTGGGCAAATTATTATTGCCGGCGCCTTCGGCAGCTATATTGATGTCGATAGTGCGCTGGCCATCGGTTTGCTACCCGATTTGCCCTATACCCGTTTTGCCCAAGTCGGTAACGCTGCCGGTGATGGCGCGCGTTTTGCCCTGCTCTCTGAAAAACAACGCGAGGCCGCTAAAGATATCGCCGACCGTTCCAACTACATCGAGCTCGCCAGCGACAAAGCTTTTATGAAGGTTTTTGGCGGTCGAATTAATTTTGAAAAACGACGGGCGCTGAAATCAGTTGCTTAAGAAATAAGGACCCCATCAATGGCAATACCAGGACTTTCAATCATCGGCGAGCGGATTAATCCCGGCTTCCAAAGTACCAAGGCAATGTTCGATAATTCGGATATTGGCGCCCTTCAGGAGCTTGCCGTCAAACAAGCCGATGCCGGTGCCGTATACCTCAATATCAATATCGGCACTCGCGCTTTGGATGACCCAGAATTTATGAACGAGGTTATTGACGGTATTCAGGCGGTCGTCGATATCCCGCTATCGTTTGATTTTCCTAATGTCGCGGTGCAGGAAATTTGTCTCAAAAAATATGACCCAGCGAAGGCAAATGGCCGGCCGCCAATTGTTAACTCGATCTGCGAAACCCGTTGGGATATGCTTGATCTGCTCAAAATCCAGCCGTTTAAAATAATCCTGATGTCTTCTGAGCGGGTCGAAGATGGCGTCGGCAAACAAAATAAAACAGCTGATGAAATGTGGCAGACGACCCGGCGCATGGCCAAAATAATTCTTGACGGCGATTACGGCTTAACCACCGATGATCTCATTGTCGATACCGCTATTGGCACGCTTTCATCGGACACCGAAGGCCTAATCCGGGCATCCTTGGAAACCGTGAGTTTGATTAATCAGGACCCGGACCTTAAAGGCATTCATATGTCTGGCGGGCTATCCAATCTATCTGTGCAATTGCCCTCCAAAGAAATCGACGGCGCGCCGATGAAACTGCAATTGGAAAATTCTTATCTTACGCTGGCTGTGCCCAACGGCTTTGATATGGTGCTGGGCACGCCGTGGCGGGCTTACGAGTTTTTAGCCGATGACAATACGGTGCTCGGGCATTTCAAGGACATCATCGCCTTGGATGGCACCGATGCACTCCGGCGTATCCGAAAAATGTACAAAAACTGAGCCATGGCGCAAAGAACTATCCAAGCCAACAGCTATTTTGATGGTACCGAATACCACGATAAAGGTCCCTATTGTGTTCTAATTGAAGATGGCTTGATCAAAGATATCTTAAGCGGAGATTTGCCGCCGGACCTTGAACTTGACGATGATCTGGATAGGCGCGCGGCCTTCATTATGCCCGGTCTGGTCGAAGCTCATTGCCATTTATTTCTTGATGGCGGCGAGTTGGATTTTAAAAACCGCAGTGCATATCTCAAAGCCTCCGAAGATGAGATGTTGGCGGTGGCCCGGCGCAACGTCGAGGCTAGTTTAACCACCGGTATTACCTTTATCCGCGATGCCGGTGATAAGTGGGGGATCAATCATCGCATTCGTCAGGAAATGGCCGCGGCGGACAAGTTGGTTCCCGAAATACGCTCGCCAGGTCTCGGTATTCGGAAACCTAAACGCTATGGCGGCTTTATGGCCCGTGAAGTTGAGACTCGGGATGAAATCGTCGCTGCTATTAAGGATCTCCTAAAAACTGGTGATGAGCTTAAAATACTGCTCACCGGTATCATTGATTTTGAATCCGGTACGGTAAAAGGTGAACCGCAATTTGATGTCGACGAAGCAAAACTGATCGTTGAGACGGCGCACGATCTCGGTCGTCGCACTTTTGCTCATTGCAGCGGTCTTAAAGGTCTCGAAGTTGCCGCGGCCGCTGGGGTTGATTCTGTCGAGCACGGTTTTTTTATGACCCGCGACATTTTGGAAATTTTAGCCGAAAAACAAATCGCCTGGGTGCCGACCTTTTCGCCGGTGCATTTTCAATGGGCTCGGCCTGAAATAGCCGGTTGGAGCGAAGAGAGTATCTTCAACCTTAAAGGCATTCTCGATTCCCACAGCGAACATATCAAAATGGCTGACGAGATGGGCGTGCCGGTGGTTGTCGGCTCGGATGCCGGCAGTCATGGCGTTGTCCATGGTGTGGCCGTGATTGATGAAATTAAATTTCTCGTCGAGGCCGGCATGTCGATGGCCAAAGCGCTCAATGCCGCGACATCGTTGCCGCGCAGTTTGTGGGGCAGCACTTCAGCCGATATCAAGCCTGGCGATCATGTTGACATCATCGGCCTATCGGAATCGCCATTTGAAAATACCGCAATGTCATGGCAGCCTAGCTGGGTTATGATGGGGAGCGAATGTATAACTCTCTAAGTCAGGCGGAGCTTGAAAAAATGACCATTGCTTATTTTCAGACGCTAAATGTGCCGACAGAAGCTGGTCCGGATATTCGCGCGAGTTTTCGTGAGCAAGCTGTGCCAAAGCTGTTACAACACCCGGAAATTAATTGTGTCAGCGTATATGCGCCTGAACTTGTCGATGATCCTTATGTCGATGATGGCGCGCCGCCGGAATTGGTGGTGCAGTTTAATGTCGCTGATCTTGAAGCGCTCGCTACTGTGCTTGCCGACAAAAGTGTTTTAGAACAACTCGCCACCCCGGAAAATGCCACGGTAAGTTCAGAAGTTTTTGAAGTCGTTGCCTATGATATTGAAGGTGTCGCCGAGCCTGCAAAACGTACCGCGCCATTGTCTTTTAACGTCCGCTACTACGCCCCGGTCACGGATGAACAGCATTTCCGTGACTTCTATGTCAGCCACCACCCGCAAATCCTGGCCGAACTTCCAGGCATTCGAAATGTGTTTTGCTATCTGCCAGTGGCCCCGCTGGGCGCGTCACCCCATCCAATCTCTATTTGCATTTTAGGTAATGAAGTGGTGTTTGACACACTTGAGGCGCTTAATGAATCAATGAAAACCGCAGTACGACACCGCTTGCGGGACGACTATAATGCCTTTCCGGTCCGCCCAGGCCCAAATTCCCATTACGCTATGCAGCGTCAGGATTTTTCATAGCTGGGTACTCTTTGGGTAGGGTCGATACGCCATCCATCGACATGGTAAAGAAGGTATCAATAATTTCTTCGATGGATACATCCTTGGAGGGGTCGTACCAGCGCGACATCCAATTACACATGCCGAGAATGGCAAAAGAGATCATCTTGGGATCGAGATCGGCGTTAAACTCGCCGGCTTTTTGGCCGTCAATAATGATATCCGTCCACAACTTGCCGTATTCATCCCAGGTCTCACTGAGTTCAGTGGCTTTTTCTGAATCGGCAAAGAAATGCTCCTCACGGAAAGCGACTGTCATTTCAATATAGCCCGGGGTAAACTCAGACAAATGACTTTCGAGCGCTGCTTTTAACTTTTCACGATTGGTCAGATTGGTCTGGCAGATTAGTCGCATGCTTTTAAGCAGTGTCCGGCTAGTCGGCAACAGGATTTCCAGCAAAATATCGATGCGGCTTCTGAAATAGTAATAGATCGCTTCGCGTTTGACGCCAATGGCATTGGCAATGTCTTCCACGGAGGTGTTCGAGACACCTTTACGCGCGAAAATTTCGGCGGCACGTCTGAGAATTTCGGTTCTTCGATCCATTTAACGTCATTTGCCTCCTTCAGGGGCGTCGCCACGATAACAGATTGGATGGTATTTTACAATTAATTTTACAGTACTGTAAAATTTTCGTTTACATATGGAGCCGGATTAGGTAGCCTATGATGACGGTCTTTAAAATTCTGGTGAATAAGTCGTAGAAATAGCGGCGCGCCGACATAAAGTAAAAGTTCAGTAGGAAGGAAATATCTTGATGGCGGATGCAGATTATATCGGCAAAGAATACCCATCCTTTAGCGTCGATGTTGAGAAAGGGCGGATTAAAATGTTCGCCGCTTCAATCGGTGAAGAAAATCCTATCTATTTTGATGAAGAAACGGCTAAGAACAACGGATATTCAGGTATTCCTATACCGCCGACTTTTGCCTTTACGTTGACTATGGAGGCCGGCCAATCTTTTAATATATTGGAGGATATGGGCATCCCTAAGACCCAGGCCATGCATGGCGAGCAGGGCTTCACCTATTATGATCACATTTACGCCGGTGACACTGTTACTGGCTCGCAGCGCATTACCGATATTTACGAGAAAAAAGGCGGGGCCTTACAGTTCATTGAAGCGGTCATTGAACTGCGTAATCAGAGCGATGTTCATGTAGCCGATTTACGCTCCGTAATAGTCGTACGCCATAATGTCGAGGAGCAAAGCTAGTGAGTAATATTGTCGATTATGCCAATCTCAATGTTGGCGACGCAATTCCCAATATGGTTAAAGAAAACATTAGCCGGACGCAATTGGCGCTGTTTGCCGGTGCCTCGGGTGATCACAATCCGATTCACCTTGATGACGAGGAAGCAAAATCAGGTGGCCTGCCCGGTGTTATTGTGCACGGCATGCTGACGATGGCCTTCTTGGGCCAAGTCTTAACTGGTTGGGTGCCGCAAAATCAATTGCGCGGCTGGAACGCCCGTTTTGTCTCAATGGCTTTCCCGGGTGACACGATTACCTGCAAAGGCGTGGTCGCTGAGAAAATATCTGAGAATGGCGAGAATCAAGTAAAGCTTGATATTTCGGCTGAGAACCAAAAAGGTGACAATATCTTAATCGGCACCGCTGTTGTCGCAATTACTTAAAGAACGGAACTAGCACGATGAAAATTGGTATTGATGTTGGCGGCACGTTTACGGATTTCTTCCTGGTCAAGGACGGTGAAGCTCCGCTTATCCACAAAACGCTTTCGACCCCCGAAGATCCCTCAATCGCCGTCCTGCAAGGCATGAATGATCTCGCGGGTATGATGGAACCGGCGATGTCGCCTGAAGATTTCGCCAAAGAACTTGAAACTATCGTTCACGGCACCACGGTCACGACCAATGCAACGCTGACCCGGCGGGGCGCCAAATCGGCATTGCTGACGACCAAAGGCCTCCGTGATGCGCTGGAAATGCGCCGTGGTATTCGCGAAGAACAATATAATAACCGCTATACCAATGTTGTGCCGTTGGCTGAGCGCTATCTGCGCACCGGTATCGGTGGCCGTTTGGACCGCAACGGCAAAGAATTAGAGCCACTCTCTAAACAGGATGTGCTGGACGCCATTGAATTATACAAAAAGGAAGGTGTTGAGGCGGTTTCGATCTGTTTTATGAACGCTTTTGCCAATCCGGAACATGAACAAGCGGCGGCGGAGATTGTTCGCAAAGAATTGCCGGATGCCTATTTGACGGTTTCAACGGAATTATTACCGTCGATCCGATTTTATGAACGCGTTTCGACGACCGCGCTAAATACCTATGTCGGACCAATCCTGAGCCACTACCTTGGCCAGCTTAAAAACCGGCTCAAAGATGTTGGCTTTGGCGGTATTTTGCTGATTATGCAGTCCAATGGCGGCGTCATGTCGCCGGAAATTGCCGAGCGGAAACCGGCCCAAACGTTGTTGTCAGGTCCGGCGGGTGGTCCTGGTGCGGGGTTGATCTATGCTCAGGCTCACAATCAAAATAAATGCCTGACCGTTGATATGGGCGGCACCAGTTTTGAAGCCTCCATGGCGGTCGACAGTCCGATCATGGTTAATGATGGCGAAATAGATCGTCACCGCATCGCACTGCCGATGCTGGGTATTCATACCATCGGTGCCGGCGGTGGCTCAGTCGGTTGGATCGACAAAGGCGGGTTGCTGCGTATGGGGCCGGAAAGTGCCGGTGCTGATCCAGGGCCGGTCTGTTATCAAAAAGGCGGCGTCAAGCCAGCCACCACGGATGCCAATTTGGTGCTCGGCTATCTTAATCCCGGCTTTTTTGCCGGTGGTAAAATCGAGCTCAATGTTGATGCAGCGCGGGCTGCCATAGAAGAACATATTGCCAAGCCGCTGAATTTGAGTATCGAAGAGGCAGCTGCCGGGATGTACCGCATCGCCTGCAATAACATGGCGCAGGGCGTGCGCGAGATTACCATTAAACGCGGCTTTGATCCGCGTGAGTTCCCGATGATCGTCGCTGGTGGTGCTGGACCAATCCATTCCTGCCTGATCTGTAACGAGCTTGAAATTCCGTTCCAGATTGTACCGCGCGAAAGCTCGATCCTATGTGCAGTTGGCATGCTGATGGGCGATCTAAAACATGATTTTGTCAGAACATTTGTTTCGCCTCTGAAGACCGTCGATTGGGACGAGCTGCGTGGTGTCTTTGGTGAGATGTCTGCCGAAGGGGCCGAGATGCTTACCGAAGAAGGTATCGACCCGGCAAATCAGGAATTCCATCTTAAATTCGATTGCCGCTATCTCCAGCAATATCATGAAGTCTCCTTCGTCGTACCGAACGAATTCGTTGAAAAAGGCGATGCCGACGCGGTTGCCGAGGCGTTCCATAAAGAGCACAACCGTCTTTATGGTTATTCTCTTGAGGAATTGGACGCCGTCGTTGAGATTATAAACGTACGAGTTCAAGCCATCGGTCAAACTGATAAACCGGTCTTCCAGGAGATCGAGCGAGTAGACGAAGACCCCGCGGCGGCGCTTAAGGGTGAACGTTCGGTCTATCTCCCCGAAACCCAGAAATTTGCCGATGTACCGATCTATGACGGGCATAAGCTGCAATACGGCCATAAAATACCCGGACCGGCGATGATTGAAGAAGTAACGACAGCGATATTCGTCAGCGACTCGTTCGATTGCATTGTCGATCAACTGGGCTCTTTCGTGCTTTATCGAAAAGGCCGGGAAGATCTTGTTGAGGGAACATTAAAGGGAGCAACAGCATGAGCAAAATAGATCCCATTTTACTTTCCGTTTACGCACGGACCTTTAAATCCATCACTGACGAAATGAGTATTTCAGTGGAGAAAACGGCGCGTTCGCCGATCCTTTGTGAAGCCAAAGACTTTGTCACCGGCCTTTATGATGGTGAAGGTAATATGTTGGAGCAGACCGAGAACCTGCCAATCTTGGCGTTTTCGCTGGCCCCGGTTTGTAAATACATCCTGGAATATTTTGGCGACGATATTCACGAAGGTGATGTCATTTTCCACAACGATGTCTTCTCGATGGGCAATCAAAACAACGACGTTGCAGTTTATAAACCGATCTTCCACGAAGGTGAATTGGTCGCTTGGACCGCCGTTAAAGGTCATCAGGCCGATATTGGCGGCGCTGTTGCCGGCGGCTACAACCCCAATGCCACCGAAGTTTGGCAGGAAGCGCTGCGTATCCCACCGGTTAAGGTTTATGACAAAGGCGTGCTCCGTAAGGATGTCTGGGAACTGATCTTTGCCAATGTCCGGCTCGATATAGTTGAGCACGACATGCGGGCGCAATTGGGCGCAACTGTTATTGGTGAGCGCCGGTTCTTGGCACTGCTCGATAAATATGGCGTTGAAAGCTTTCAGTCGCACAAACTTGCATTGTTCGATTCGACCCGCAAAATGATGGAAGCCGAGATCGAAAAAATCCCGAACGGCACCTATTATGGTGAGGGCTATGTTTATTACGACGGCCATCATCTGGGCTCAGAGTTCACTATTCGTGTGACCATCGACGTCGAAGACAATCACATCAAATTTGACTATTCTGAAACCGACGATCAGACTAATGGGTTTGTTAATGGCACCTATACTTCAAGTGCTTCAGCGACAATTTTGACCTTGTTGCAGATGGTCAACCCGGACATTCCCCATAATCAGGGCATGGTCGAGCCGATCGAGATCATTATCCCGGAAGGCACGCTCCTCAACGCGTCCTATCCGAAAGCGACGACTTTCGGTAATCATATTTGCCCACCAAATGCCGATGCGATTATGAAAGCGTTGGCCCCGGCCATTCCGAATAACATCACGGCGGGCTGGAATCATTTGTTGTGCTCGCTGACGGCAGGAATGGATGATGATAAAGGTGAACGTTACGTCGATATCTTTTTCCTCGGCCAAAAAGGTGGTTCGGGCGGTATGAATGGCACTGACGGTTATGACCATATTGGTATGATCGATGCTTCTGGCGGTGTGTTGACACAAGACTATGAAATGTTTGAACAGCAAACGCCGCATGTTTTGAACTTGCATGAATATACGATTGATTCGGCCGGTGCCGGACAATGGCGAGGTGGCATCGGCACAGAGACAATTTATACAATTGGCTCCGACGACACCCAGTTCGTGACCTTTGGTGACGGCGACTTTATTCCGGCTTTTGGTTTGTTCGAGGGTAAGGATTCAACGCTAAACTCAATTGTCCTGACTTTCCCGGACGGCACCGAGAAAACACCGAATAATAAAGACCTCTGGACCGGTGTGCCGAAAGGTACTGTCTATCGTCAGTTTGCTGGCGGTGGCGGTGGTTATGGAAATCCTAAAAACCGCGACCGCGAAAAATTGGCAGCGGAAATTCGGGATGGCCTGATATCCGAAGATGCTGCCAAAGAAATTTATGGATTAGGAGCGTAAGCTAGATGGTTCTCAATCTCAACGAGGAACAAATCGCCATCCGCGATACCTTTGCCCGCTTTACCGATGAGCAAATTATTCCCAATGCGGAAGCTATTGATGAAGCACATGAATATCCGCGCGACATCGTCAAGCAATTGGCTGATCTCGGATTTATCGGCATGCGCTATCCGGAAGAAGTTGGCGGCTCAAACGTCAATTTAGTGACTTTTTGTCTGTGTGTTGAAGAAATTGCGCGGGGCTCGATGTCGGTAGCTGGTTGCGTTTCGATGCAGTCGCTGATGGGCACCAAGTTCTTGGAAATGCTCGGCAATGATGACATCAAGGAGCGCCTGTTCAAGCCGGCGCTTGAGCTGGAAAAAATTGGCGCGATCTGTATGACCGAACCCAACGCCGGCAGTGACCTTGGTAGTCTGGCGACCTCGGCAACTAAAGTCGATGGCGGCTATGTCTTGAACGGTAATAAAATTTGGGTGACCGCTGCTCCGCTGGCCGATTTCTTTACAGTTTTTGCCCGCGTGGGTGAGGAAAAACTGCTTTCCATTTTTCTGGTCGAAAAAGATTTTGACGGCATCAGTGTCGGCAAGACGATCGAAAAAATGGGTGTTTGGGCGCTGCCAACATCTGAATTGGCGCTTGATGAGTGTTTTGTGCCGGACAGCCATTGTCTGAGCAAAGAAATCGGTGACGGTGAGGAGCATCTTCGTAAGCTACTGTCAGAAATCCGCATCATGACGGGCGCACTGGGCTTAGGTATTGCCCGGGCTGCGCTTGACGAAGCCGTAAAATATGCCGCCGAGCGCCAACAATTTGGCAAACCGATCAATCGCTTTCAGGCAATCCAATTGAGACTTGCTGAAATGGCGACAGATTTGGAAGCGGCGACGCATCTGGTTTATCACGCTGCCCAGTTATTGGATGAAGGCAAAGAACACCGCAAGGAAGCTTCGATGGCTAAAATGTTTGCTTCAGAGGCTGCCGCCACAATTTGTGAAAAAGCGGCCCGGATTTTTGCCTCTTACGGTTACGCCATGGAATATCCGGTACAGCGCTTTTTGCGCGATGTCCGCTTCATCTTAATCGGCGGCGGCACCAGCGACATACTCAAACTTATTATTGCCAAGGAGTTATCGACATGAGTAACGGAGACAATAGTAAAATTAAAATCCTCGTCGGCAAGCCCGGCCTTGATGGTCATGATGTCGGCGCCAAGGTTGTTGTTCGTGCCCTGATGGATGCCGGTTTTGAAGTTATTTATACCGGCCTGCGCAAAACACCGAGCGAGATTGCGCAACAGGCCTTGGACGAAGATGTTGATGTTATTGGCCTCTCCAGTCTGGCTGGTTCGCATTTATTATTTTGCCAGAAATTAAAAGGTCTGATCGATCAATACGGGCTAAAGGAAAAGCTCTGGCTGATTGGTGGCTGCGTGCCGAAAAAAGATCATGCCGAGCTTAAAAAAATCGGTCTCGACGGTATTTTCCCGAACGGCAGCAAGCTTGAAGATATTGTTGAATTTATTGAAGCAAATGCTCAAGTGAAGGAGGTGGCGTGATGGATGGTTCATCGAGTGATCCGAAGAAAGTCTTCAACGAATCCGGCATTGAAATTAAACCATTATACGGCCCAGAGGACGTTGAAGAATCCGGCGGTATCGAGTTTATTGGTGAGCCTGGAGAATATCCGTTTACCCGTGGCATCCATAAAGAAATGTATCGCAAGCGGCCCTGGACGATGCGCCAATATTCTGGCTTCGGCAATCCGATCGACACCAATCAAAGGTTTAAGTTCCTCATTGAGAACGGCAACACCGGCTTAAACGTCGCGTTCGACCTGCCCACCCAGACGGGGCTCGATACCGATAATGTGCTGGCTGAAGGTGAAGTTGGCCGTGTCGGAATGGCGGTTGACTCATTGCGCGATTTTGAAATTGCTTTTGATGGTATTGATCTTGAAAAAATCACCGTTTCGCTGACCATTAATGGCTCGGCTGCGATCTTGATCGCGATGTATCTCGCAATGGCTGAAAAGCGTGGCTATGATATAGCTAAACTGCGCGGTACTGCTCAGAACGATATTCTCAAAGAGTTCATTGGCAGGGGCACTTGGATATTCCCCGTCGATGCGTCGGTCAAGCTGGTTGGCGACACGATTGAATATTGCGCTGAACATGCGCCAAAATATTCGCCGGTTAGTGTCTGCGGCTATCATATTCGGGAATCCGGTTGTAACCCTGTGGAAGAGATGGCTTACGCCTTTTGTATCGCCAAAGCCTACGCCCATGAAGTGATGAAACGCGGTCTGGATGTGGACGAATTCGCTGGGCGTTTGTCATACAATATTAATAGTTTCGGAAATATTTTTGAACAGGTGGCCAAATACCGTGCTGGCCGTAGCCTTTGGGCAAAAATTGTCAAAGAGGATTTAAAAGCCAAAGATCCCAAATCGATGTGGCTGCGTATGATTGCCGGTGGCGGCGGTGGCGGGCTGACCTTTGAGCAGCCGGAAATGAATATTGTGCGTGGTGCGTACTACGCCTTGATCAGCGCGCTTGCCGGCACTCAAACAATGGCGCTTTGCTCGTTTGATGAAGCCTATACCATCCCGACCGAATATTCGGCGCGTATTTCGCTTCGTACCATGCAGATGTTGACTCACGAGATGGGTCTCTGCGAAACAGTCGATCCTATGGCGGGCTCCTATTACATGGAAACGCTGACCAATCAGATGCGCTCCAAAATGGAAGAAGTTATGGCGGACGTCGATGAGGAGGGTGGTATCAAAGAAATGGTTCGAGACGGGCGTATCCAGGCAAAGGTATCGAAACAGGCCTATGATATGCAACGGAACATTGATTCCGGCGCATTCCCTAAAGTTGGTGTTAATTGTTTCCGTATTGATGAAGAAGAGGAGCGGGAGGTCGAGTTCCATGATTACGACACCAAGGACGCCGATCTTCAAGTTGAAAGCCTGAAAAAAGTCCGGGCATCGCGCGATCAGGCGGCGGTTGATAAATGCTTGGCCCAACTCAAAGCCGATGCCGAGGCCGATAAGAACGTCATGCCCGCGATTGTCGAGGCCGTGAAAGCTTATGCCACGGTTGGTGAGATGACCGACACCATGGTCGAAATTTACGGCCGTTATGAAGAACCCATCGTTTTTTAAAGCCCAAAGTTAAAACGTGGCTTAAAGGAAAGTTTATGAGCACAATTGAAAATTATTTAGCCCCCAGCAGCATTGATGATGCGGCGGCGGCCTTGGCAGCGGGGTCGGCAACCATTGTCGCGGGTGGCACGGATCTGATGCTGCAAGCCGGCTCGGGCCAGAAAGAATACGCACCAACTTTGATCAACATTCAGAAAATCACCGAGATGCGCGGTGTTTCATTGGATGGTGACACGATCCGTATTGGCGCGCTGACGACGATTACGGATTTGCTGACAGATGAAATCATTGCCGAGCATTTGCCGGTGATGGCTACGATGGCAGATAAATTTGCCAGCGATCAAATTCGCAATGCTGGAACGGTTGGGGGCAATATCTGTAACGCCTCACCAGCTGGGGACGGAATTGTACCGTTGTTGATGTATAAGGCGGAAGCTGTTTTGGCGTCGAAACCTAACGGATCGACCGAAACCCGCAAGGTGCCATTGGACGAGTTTTTTACCGGTCCCGGTAAATCCGTCATCCAGGAAAACGAATTGCTGATCGGTGTTGATATTGCTGTGCCGCCGGCTGGCTTTGTCGGCGGGTTCGGCAAGTTTGGCCCGCGCCCGGCGCTAGAGATTGCGATGGCCGCTGTTGGCCTTGGAGGCGTGGTTAAAGACGGTGTCATTTCTGATGTCCGGGTGGCTTTTGGTGCAGTGGCGCCAACGCCAATCCGCTCAGCCGAAACTGAAGCTGCCCTAGAAGGCAAAAAACTAGACGAAACAACCATCAGCGCTGCCGGTGAGATTGCCAGCAGTTCTATTTCGCCAATCACCGATATTCGCGCATCTGATTGGTACCGGCGGCATTTGATCCGCGTTATGACCGAGGAGATTTTGAACGATGTCAGCTAAAGTTGATATTACCTTTACCGTAAATGGTGCGGTGAAACAGGTGAGTGTTCCGGCGAATATGTCGGCGCTTGATATGCTGCGTGATCAGCTTGATTTAAAGGGCGCCAAAGAAGCCTGCGGTGAAGGTGAGTGCGGCGCTTGTACCATTATCATTGATGATACGTCAGTGTGTTCCTGCTTGATGTATGCTGCAGATTGCGATGGCCGGACAATTGAAACCATTGAAGGCGTGCAAACCGAAGACGGGCTGGACCCCATCCAGCAAGCCTTCGTCGAACATGGCGCCGTTCAATGCGGCTATTGTACGCCCGGCATGGTGATGCAGGCCAAACATATGTTGAACAAAAATCCTAATCCAACGGAGGGGGAAATCCAGCGCGGTTTAGAAGGCAATGTTTGCCGTTGTACCGGTTACCGCAAAATAATTGATGCGGTCGCCGAAGTCGCGCGCAGTTGATCGGAGAAATCAGATGGATCAAATAGTCGAAAAACCTGACACCCTCATAGGTAAGCCTATTCCCAAGCCGGATGCGCCTGACAAAGTCGTCGGCAAAACCACCTATATTAACGATATGGTATTGCCGCGCATGCTGATCGCCAAGATCAAGCGGACCGACCGGGTGCACGCAAAAATTCTAAGCGTTGATATCAGCGCAGCCGAGAAAGTGCCAGGCATTGTTGCCATTGCCACTGCTGAGAATTCACCGAAAGGCTTGATCGGTGTCCTGAAAGATAATCCGCCGCTCAAGGGCGACAAAGTACGTTGCATTCGGGACGAAATTGCCGGGGTTGCCGGCGAGACCGAAGAAGCCGTCGATGAAGCGCTTAAGCTTATCAAAGTCGAGTATGAAGACTTGCCGGGCGTGTTTGATCCGGAAGAGGCGCTCAAAGACGATGCGCCGCTCATCCACGATGATAAGCCGGGCAATCTCAGCCTGACCTTTGATTTTGAACATGGCGATATTTCAAAAGCGGAGAAAGATTCCGACATCGTATTGGAAGAGAAATATGAGCTTCACTATGTCACCCATACCTGCATGGGTCCGGGCTGCGTCATTGCCGATTTTGATACCCACGGCAAACTGACAATCTACACGCAAACCCAATATCCCTATAACTACAAAATGGATTTGGCTCCGGCTTTGGATATTTCAGCCGGTGACATTCGGGTTATTCAGCCGCCAGTTGGCGGTGCCTTTGGCTCGAAATTGGATGTTTATCCGTTTGAACCGATTGCGGTTTATTTGGCCAAGAAAGCGCGTCGTCCGGTGAAACTGTTTTTCTCCCGGGAAGAAGAATTTATCGCTTCGCCGACCCGCCAACCTGCCCGCGTTTATATCAAGCAGGGTGCCAAGAAAGACGGCACCATCACCTTCCGGGATGTTAATGTGTATCTCAATAATGGTGGCTACACCTCTTGGGGTGCAACCATTCCAGCCGTGATGATGCGGACCATGACCGGTCATTTCCGCATACCGAACGTTGAGTTCCATTCCAAAGCGGTCTACACCAACAACCCGTTTGCGGGCTCCTTCCGGGGCTATGGCAATGTCCAAGCGACTTATGTAACGGCGACGCTGATGGATAAGATGGCCGAAGAGCTCGGCATGGATCCCATCGAATTCCGCCTCAAAAACGCTCAAAAACCAGGCGAGCGCACACCGCAGAATAGTCTCTTGAAAACTGCGGCCTTAGCCGATTGCATTAAGATCGGAGCGGAAAAAACCAACTTCCTTGAAAAACATGCTGCCAACGTGGCGGCGCGCGAGAAGCCGGGTCGCATCCGTCAAGGTATCGGTATTGCAACTTCGATCCATAATGCTGGTGGTGCGAAAATCCATAAAAGTGATGGTTGCGGCACAATCCTAACCATGGATGATTATGGCAGGGCAACGGTGATTACCGGTGCCTCCGAGATTGGTCAGGGTATTGATGCGGTGATTACCCAGCTCGTTAGTGAAGAGCTCGGCATTCCGACCTCCGATGTTATTATTGCCAATAATGATTCTGCCATCGGGCCGTGGGATGTTGGTGTCCATGCCAGCCGGACGACTTTTATTGCCGGTAATGCAGCCCGCAATGCAGCGGTCAAAGCGAAGCAGCAAATTCTTGCCGCAGCCGCGCGTCAATCAAATGTCAGTATTGATAAGCTTGATCTGCGTGGTGGTCACGTTGTGCAAAAAGACAACGGTGTTTCGGTGACTAAGCTCGATCGCTTGCTGCGCCAGATGCATTTCGCCGGCGATGATGCAGAATTGGTGATGGTCTCCGAATACTATGAGCCGCCAAGTGAGCTCGAAGACAAAAACCATGTTGGTGATATTTCGGCAGCTTATTCGCATGGTGCCTATATTACTGAGCTTGAAATCGATACTCTAACCGGTGGCGTCAAACTGCACAAAATGACCTGCGTCCAGGATGTCGGCAAAGTCATCAATAAGCTTGGCATCGAAGGTCAAATGGAAGGCGGTATCGCCCAAGGTATCGGCTACGGTCTGTCGGAAGAATTGATCATTGAAGAAGGCATTGTCAAAAATCCGAACTTCCGCGATTACAAAGTGGTCACCGCACCGGAAATGCCGGAAATTGAATGTCACTTTATCGAAGACGATGAAGAAACAGGTCCTTTCGGTGCTAAAGGAATTTCCGAATTGCCGTGCATTATTCCAGGCGCTTCTATCGCCAATGCGGTTTATAACGCGATTGGCGTGCGTTTTGATAATCCGCCGATCACACCTGAAAAGATCGTGCGCGCTCTCCACGGCGACAAAATTGAGGCCGCTGAGTAGTGAGACCACGCACAGTTCTTTCCATGGAGCAGGCATTGTCTATGCCGTCTGCTACCTTGCGTTTTGCCCAGCTTGGCTGGCGTGTAATCCGGGTTGAGGCGGTGACGTCAGGCCGCGGTAATCCAGGTGATCCCAACCGCTATATCGGCAGTAAAGTCGCCGACGAAGATCGGCATTCTTATTTCATTGCCCCTAATGTCGGCAAGGAAGCGATTGCGCTTAATCTTAAGGAAAAAGAGGGCCAGGAAGCGCTAAAGCGGATCATCAAAGAACTCGATGTAGACATTTTCTGCTGCAATACCGTGCCGAGCCGCTACGAAAGTCTCGGCATCGATTACGAAACACTATCCGCTGTTAAGCCCGATCTGATCTGGGCCGGAATTTCAGCGCTTGGGCCCGCCTTTCCGAATGTGCCCGGCTATGATCCGGTGATCCAAGCGTTGGCCGGCTATATGGAACTCACCGGTGATGCAGATGGTGATCCGACGCTGTCCGGAATTCCGCTGGTCGATCTCAAAGCAGGTGACGAAGTCTATGCCGGTGTTTGCCTCGCCTTGGCCGAGCAAGCTGAAACCGGTGAAGGCAAACGCATTGATGTCTCAATGTTTCAAGCCGCAGCCTCCTGGCTGATTACGACCCTGCCGCTGATTGATTTTGGCTGTGATTATTCCGAGATCACGCGCTCCGGCAATGAGCACCGTAAATTTATTCCGACCAATGCTTACAAATCCAAGGACGGCTTTATTTTCATGGCGCAAGGCAGTGACGTGCAATGGCAGCGTTTTATTGCCATTCCTAAATTCGCTTCCTTGGAGGACGAAGGCCGCTTGACCAATAACGGCCGGCTGGAAGGACGCGAGAAATTGCAGCGCGACATCGGTGACATCATGGCCAAGTATGATACTTCTGAACTGGCCGCTGATTTGCGCGGAGCAACGATCCCTTGCGCGCCGATCTCGACAATTCCGCAGGTGATTGAACGCAAAGAGCTCGACGGCAAGCTGACGACGACAACGGCGCTGGACGGCAAAACCATCCGTATGCAGCCGATGGCGGTTGATCTGCCGAACGGTAATTCGAACCTGAATTTCCCACCAAAATACGGCGAGCAAACTGAAACGATCCTGTCTGAGGCCGGTTATTCGGCAGCGGATTTGGCAGGTTTAAAAGCAACCAATATTATTCCAAGTTAGATTGAGTTATCCACCAGAGGAAAGAGAATGAGTAATAAATTAGAAAATAAAATCGCCCTTGTGACCGGTGCCGGCCGCGGTATTGGCCAGGCTATTGCCACCAAATTAGCTAGCGAAGGCGCCAATCTCGTGATCAATGATTTGACCGAAGAGCCGGCTCTGGAAACGAAAAAAATTATCGAAGATATGGGCCGAGAGTGCGAGATCGTTGTTGGTGATGTGACGACACAAGATTTTGGCGACCGTCTCGCCAAGGCGGCGGTTGATCGTTTTAATGCGATTGACATAATTGTCAATAATGCCGGCTATCCCTGGGATGGCGTTATCCAGAAATATACCGATGAGCAGTTTCAGGCGATGATGGATGTCCACGTCACCGCACCTTTCCGCATATTGCGCAGTGCGGGTGAAGTTATGCGCCAAGCTGCCAAGGATGAGAAAGCTGCAGGTGAGGTCGTGCATCGTAAAGTCGTCAACATTTCCTCTTTTGCCGGTCTTTACGGTAATGCTGGTCAAATCGGTTATGCCTCGGCGAAATCAGCTCTGGTCGGCATGACCCGGACGCTGGCTAAGGAATGGGGCCGCTACAACATCAATGTCAATTGTGTCGCCTTCGGATATATCCAAACCCGCATGACCAAAGATTTGGGCGATGCTGAAGCAGTGGCACAAGTGGGCAACCGCGAAATTACCATGGGCGTTCATCCCGATATGACCAAGGCGTTGGTGCAAATGATCCCGCTTGGCCGGGGTGGCACACCTCAGGAAGCCGCCGATGCAGTCTATTTGATGTGTGCGCCTGAATCTAATTACATCAGCGGTCAAGTTGTCTTAGCTGCAGGTGGTCTGATTATCTAACCTGGAGATTGCCGACGTAACATGGACCAGAAAGTCACAGCCAGCCCGGTAACTTTGGAAGACCGCTATAGTCTTGCTTCCGGCAAAGCCTATATGAACGGGACCCAGGCTTTGCTGCGTCTGCTGCTTGAGCAGGCTTGGCGGGATAAGGCTGCTGGTTTGAACACGGCTGGCTTTGTTTCCGGTTATCGCGGCACGCCGCTCGGCGGTTTTGATTTGGCTTTGTGGAAAGCAAAGAAGTATTTGCAGGAAGACAATATCCATTTCGAACCGGGTCTCAATGAAGACCTTGCCGCCACAGCGGTTTGGGGTTCACAGCAAACCGATATCTTCGGTTCCGAAAAATATGATGGTGTATTTGGCATGTGGTATGGCAAAACGCCCGGGCTTGATCGCTCAGGCGATGCCTTTAAGCACGCTAATATGAGCGGCACTTCGCGTTATGGCGGCGTACTGGCCGTCAGTGGTGATGATCCTGGTGCATCTTCGACCTCGGTGCCGTCTCAAAGTGAGCACACCTTCGCCTCTTTTATGATGCCGGTCATTTATCCTGCTAACATCGAAGAATTTCTCACTATGGGACTGCTGGGCTATGGCATGTCGCGTTATTCCGGCAATTGGATCGGTTTTAAAACCCTCTCAGATATCGCCGAGACGTCGGCCTCAATCAATATCGGCACAGCGCTCCCAGAGTTTAAACTGCCCGACAATCATGGTGATATTTGGGAACAGGTCAGTATTCGCTGGCCCGATGACCGCTGGGTTGCTGATGTCCGCCTCCAGGAAGTTCGCTTGCCGGCGGCGGTGGCTTTTGCCCGAGCCAATCAATTTGACCAAGTTGTCATTAAACCGGCCAAACGCCATTTCGGAATTGTTGCAGCTGGCAAAGCCTATTTGGATGTGCGCCAGGCGCTTGATGATTTGGGCATTACCGAGGAAGTTGCAGCCGAGATCGGGCTGACAGTTAATAAACTTGGCTTGATCTGGCCGCTTGAGCGCGACGGCATGACCGAATTTGCCCAAGGCTTAGAAGAAATTCTGGTGGTTGAAGAGCGCCGCGCCTTTATTGAAACGCAAATTAAAGAACTTGCCTTCAATTGGGATGCGTCTTCGCGTCCTAACGTGATCGGCAAGTCAGATGAAAACGGCCAGCCGCTCATACCCTCGACGGGTGAAACTTCGCCGGTGTTACTGGCCGAAGTTTTAGGCCGCCGCTTATTGGCGAAAACAGATCATCCGGCAATTAAGCAAGCACTGGCCCAAATCGAAAGCCGCAAGCAACAAGCCGTCGCTCAGCCGAGCAAAGAATTTCGTGTACCGCATTATTGCCCCGGCTGTCCGCATAATCGTGGCACCTCAACGCCGGAAGGCAGCATCGCCATGGCCGGCATTGGCTGTCACTCATTGGCGATGTGGATGCCGAATAACGATACCGTCACCTTTACTCATATGGGAGCTGAAGGAGCGAATTGGATCGGCGCCCAGGCCTTTGTTGATCAAAAACATATTTTTCAGAATGTCGGTGATGGCACCTATGCTCATTCCGGCAGTCTCGCCATTCGAGCTGCCCAAGCTGCCGGCTGCACCATGACCTTTAAAATTCTTTATAACGATGCAGTTGCCATGACCGGTGGCCAGCCGGTTGAAACACATTTTAGCGTGCTCGATATTGCCCGCCAAATCCTAGCTGAAGGCATCAATAAAGTCGTCGTCGTTGCTGATGACTTGAAAAAATATGATGCCTATGGGCCCGACTATAAATTCCCGCCTGAAGTTGAACTGTTTGGCCGGGAGGAAATGACTTCCGTGATGAGAGCCTGCCGGGAGTATCAGGGTGTTTCAGTATTAATCTACGATCAGGTTTGCGCCACCGAACGCCGGCGGCGGCGGAAACGCGGAGACATGCCGCCTTCGACCAAGCGTGTGGTGATCAATGAGCGTGTTTGTGAAGCCTGCGGCGATTGCTCGATCCAATCAAACTGTGTCGCCATCAGGACTCTGGAGACGCCGCTCGGTACCAAACGTCAAATTGATCAATCAAGCTGCAATATGGATTTACTGTGCCTCGAAGGTTTTTGCCCTGCCTTAGTGACGGTCGAGGGTGGAACTTTGAAAATGCCAAACCCGTCGGAAGAGCTCGATATTCCGCTTGAAGAACCGGTTGCCCAAAATTTAACAGAGCCCCGTGATATTTTGATCGCTGGTGTTGGAGGCAGCGGGTTAATCACGGTCGGTAGTTTACTCGGCATGGCGGCGCATCTCGAAGGCAAAGAATGTTCCGTGCTGGATAATACCGGTATCGCGCGGATGGGCGGCTCGGTATCGACCCATGTCCGCATAGGCGAAAGTGGTGCCCGGCTTAACGCATCACGGATCGGCGACGTCAACGCGGATGTGCTGATCGGCGGTGATCCGGTGGTCTCGGCAAGCGCTGAAGTTCTGACCCGCATTCGTGCAGACCAAACACAGGCGGTAGTAA
>JABIIH010000255.1 GCA_018649245.1 Rhodospirillaceae bacterium
AAACCCTTCCAGCCAGCAGCAGCATATTGGCGGGCGAATTCGAGCCCAAGCCCCCGATTAGAGCCGGTAATAAGTACTGTTGGCATGATTTTCCCCTGTATTAATTTTAGCTCACTCTTTCAATGGCGATTGCCGTACCTTCACCGCCGCCAATGCACAGCGAAGCGACACCTTTAGTCTTATCGTATTTTTCCAGCGCATTCAAAAGAGTTACAATAATACGCGCACCGGAAGCACCGATCGGATGACCCAGCGCGCAAGCTCCACCATGAACATTTACCTTGTCTGCAGACAATCCCAAATCCTGCATGGCAGCCATGGTAACCACGGCAAAAGCTTCGTTGATCTCAAATAAGTCAACGTCATCTTTATCCCAGCCGGCTTTATCGAGCACCTTTTTGATCGCGCCAATTGGCGCTGTTGTGAACCATTCCGGTTCATGCGCATGAGTGGCGTGGGCCTGAATGACAGCCAACGGCTTTAAGCCACGCTTTTCGGCTTCTGATTGACGCATCAGAATCAACGCCGCCGCACCATCGGAGATAGAACTTGAATTGGCCGCCGTTACGGTTCCGTCCTTGGCGAAAGCCGGGCGCAGACTAGGAATTTTCTCCGGCATGGCATTGCCAGGTTGCTCATCGATTTCAACGACCGTCTCGCCTTTCCGGGATTTTACAGTCACCGGTACAATTTCCTTGGCAAAGGTCCCATCTTCCGAGGCTTTGCGGGCACGCTCCAGTGAGGAAATCGCAAAAGCATCCTGAGATTCGCGGGTAAACTGATAACTTTGAGCTGTCGCTTCGGCGTATGCTCCCATTAATTTGCCCGGCTCATAAGCATCTTCCAGTCCATCTAAAAACATATGGTCTTTAACTTCGCCGTGGCCCATTCGCATACCGGAACGGGCATTAGGTAGTAAATAAGGCGCATTGGTCATGCTTTCCATACCGCCGGCGACCATGACATCATGTGAACCGGCCAGAATATTGTCGTGCGCAATCATTGCAGCCTTCATACCCGAGCCGCACATTTTATTGATTGAGGTCGCCCCTTTGTCATTTGGGACTCCGGCACCGATGGCAGCTTGGCGAGCCGGTGCCTGGCCTTGGCCCGCTGCCAGGACAACACCCATTACGATGTCATCAACATCTTCGGCTTTAATACCGGCGCGGCTAATTGCCTCGGTGATAGCGGCGGCACCCAATTCAGGAGCGGGCACAGTGCCAAAATCTCCACCGAGTCCGCCCATCGGCGTACGAGCGGCGCCAACAATTACAACAGGATCTGAGGTCATTTTTTGTCTCTTTTCTTATTAAAAAGCGTTGAATTTACGCGCATAAAAACTTGATTATTTTGCGATGCATAAAAAAATATACCAATTTTTTTGCACTGCACAAGAACAAATGTTAGGAAAACTGCATTAATTCAATAATAAAGTAAAATGCCGATATGCCGATAATACCACGCGCCAAATAACCCCAAATGTGCCAATCGACGTTAAAAGCGCAGCGCCAAATTCCTACAGCGGAATAAACTGAGTAGCCAGCTAAGATAATAACGCCCAATATTTCTGGCAGAAAGCCGAATTCAACAAGATTCAGCACCAGCGTCCAAATTAGCCAGCCGCCAACCACACCCATCAGCCAATAGGATTGCCACAGGCGCGCCTGCCCCTGCCAATGACGTATTATAAGATGACGGTACTTTTTCGCGCTGTTCAGTGCGGCGTTCATGGCGAACTTTTACACCAGAAAACCGGAAAGGTCCCGCTATTCCATCATCATTTATCTCAAATATGTGCCGTCAAGCCGACCCAAGTGCTTCGAAGTTGGTCAGAAAATCGACCGGCAGTTCCGGGCCCCAATAAGCAGCGGCGTCAGAATTTAACCAGGTCTGGGCCTGCCAGTCAGAATCAGCGGCGATATAATCCATATCGCAGAAATATTCTGAAATACTATTCCACGGATCACGGAAATAATGAAAATAGTTCGATCCCGGGCCATGCCGTCCCGGTCCCCAGCAATGGATGTAGCCTTTTTCGAGCATCCGCCTGCCGGCAAGCCCTACCTCATCGACGCTACCCAATTCAAAGCCGGCATGCTGAAAGCCCGGTTTCGATGATAAACCGAAGGCCAAAATATGATGGTCCGATCCGCTGCTGGCGCTGAAAAAATTGATAAAAGTCTCGACGCTATCGGATACTTTCATACCGAGCACATTAGTGAAAAATTTAGTCTTGGCCTCAATATCGGCAGTAAATAATAGCATGTGTGCAAACCGGCGCGGCCGGATTTCGATATCCAGCGGCGGACATCCCCGCGTGCCAACGCGATCATAATGCCCCGGCGTATTGGTCAGCCAGGGTGGGTCTTTGCGCCACGGTGCTGGTTCGGCGGTACCAATGTGAACCAATGCATCGTCAGGATCGCGAAACCACAATCCATCTTCCTGCCATTCAGCGGGTGGATCCAGGAGCTTCGTACCTGCTGCCTCGATATTTTGTTTTAGGCGACTAAGTCCTTCTTCGTCAGTACCAAAACTTACATGATGAAGGTGCTTAGGTGCGCCTTCAATCAGGATTACTTCATCTTGGTCACGGCCATCACAATGCGCGATGATGGTGCCGTTACGCTCCTCGGCATTGAGGCCGAGATCGTTATAAAACTGCCGACCGACATTTAGGTCCGGTACGGTTAATGCAAAATGCTGGATACTTCGAATTGACATGACTCAACCTCCCCTAGGTGAATGTGTAGTGATTGTTTGCTATCTCTGCACCGCGATCATTGACATTGGTCAATTTGGCTTCATTTCCAAACATCGGTGCCAAATGTCATTTACATGTAAAAACGAATTAAAATCATTCTGTCACAATCTGTTACATATTTTTGATACAAAAAATGACAAAAAATCCCCATTTTTAACGAAAAATAGTTTGAATAAAAAAAAATCATAGCCACCTAAAATATTGAAATTGAAATATTTCGTAACATTAACAGGTCGATTTTGCGGTTCAACTGCCTACAGAAGGCGCGGCTGCAGTGACTTTTAGAATATGAATAGGTCTCAACAATGAGTAGTGATAGCGATACCGAAGCTTTGCTGACAGACGAACAAATTCGCCTCGTGCAAAGCACATTTGCCATGGTCGAGCCCATCGCCGATGACGCTGCCGTTATATTTTACAATCGGCTGTTTGAACTCGATCCCAAATTAAAAACACTTTTCAAAGAAGACATGGCCGAGCAACGCAAGGCTCTGATGTCGACTTTGAAAGTTGCGGTCAAGGGTTTGACCGATCTCGACTCTATCTTGCCCGCTGTTCAACAACTCGGCGAGCGCCATGGTGGATATGGTGTTAAAGATGAAGATTATAAAACTGTTGCCCAAGCTTTGCTGTGGACATTAGAGCAAGGTCTTGGCGACGAATTTACTGACGACGTGAAAGACGCCTGGACAGAAGTCTATATGCTTTTAGCGGGTATCATGACCGACGCCACCCAATCAATCTCAGGAACAAACGATATAACCAATCAGGAGGCAACCATGCTCCAACAAGTCTCAAATGTAGATACCAGTCAATTTAAGCAAATGGTCGAAGACATGCCGATCAACGTGATGGTTTGCGACCTCGAAAACTTTAATATCACCTATGCCAATAAATCCAGCGTCACCACCTTAAAAACGCTTGAACATGTGCTACCGATCAAAGCGGATGATTTGGTCGGGCAGTGTATTGATATTTTTCACAAAGACCCGAGCCATCAGCGGACTATGTTGGCTAATCCAGCCAACCTGCCCCACTCTGCCATTATTGAAATAGGTGGTGAAAAGCTTGATTTGTTGGTCACCGCAGTCAATGACGCTAGCGGCAATTATCAGTCTGCAATGCTGACTTGGTCGGTGATCACTGAAAAAGTCAAAAAAGATGAAGACACAGCACGTCTGATGCAGATGATCGATAATATGCCTGTCAATGTCATGATGTGTGATCCGAATACCTTTGAAATCAACTACATCAACCAAACCAGTTCGAACACCTTGCGGCCATTGCAGGAGCACCTGCCGGTTAAAGTCGATGAATTGATGGGTCAATGCATTGATGTATTCCATAAAAACCCATCGCATCAACGGAATATATTGGGCGATCCTGCCAACCTGCCGCATCGTGGCAAAATTAATGTTGGTCCGGAAACCCTTGATCTTCAAGTTACCGCCATTACCGATAAAGAAGGCAAG
>JABIIH010000248.1 GCA_018649245.1 Rhodospirillaceae bacterium
CAAAAGGCCGAAGAGGCCCGTCTCGTCAAACAGCGCGCCGAACAAAAACGCCAAGTTGAATTGGCGGCCAAACGCCAAGCCGAAGCGGAAGCGCGGCTGGCTAAATTAGAGGCTCAGGCCAAGGCTAAAACTCAACAACTTGCTGCTTTGCAAAAACAGCAGGCAGCGAAGCCAAAGTCCAATATTCCGGCCAACATCAAATTTGGCAATTATCATGCTCTGGTGATCGGGATTGATAACTATAAGAATTTAAAACCTTTGAAGACAGCTGTCTCAGATGCCAAGGCGATAGCCAAAGTACTGACTGATAATTATGGCTTTAAGGTTACCAAGCTTATTAACCCGTCCCATGAAGATATTCTCGACACCTTGGATGAATTGCGTGAAACGCTTAAGTTCAAGGATAATCTGCTGATCTATTATGCCGGCCACGGCTGGTTAGACAAAGAAGGTGACGAAGGTTATTGGCTGCCAGCCAATGCGAAGAAAAGCCGGCGTTCTCGTTGGGTGTCCAATGCATCCATTACGACAACTCTCCGCGCCTTGAAAGCCAAGCACGTCATGGTCATGGCTGACAGTTGCTACTCGGGACGTCTGGTGCGGGATGCCGGGGTTAAAATTAAAAACGCCGACACGCCGGAATACTTCAAGCAAATGTCGCGCAAAAAAGCCCGGGTGGTGATTACCTCTGGGGGGTTGGAGCCGGTCGAAGACGGCAAAGGCGAGCATTCACCTTTCGCCCGCGCTTTCTTAAAGACCCTCAGCGAGAATAAAGGCGTGATTGATGGTGCCAAGCTGTTCAATACCATCCGTCGTCCGGTCATGGTTGAAGCCAATCAGACCCCACAATATTCTGATGTCCGCCGGGCTGGTCATGATGGCGGGGATTTTTTGTTTGTCAGACGGCAGTAGAAAATTGGAAATGCTTTAACTTACCGTAGGCGCGGCCTCAATTGGGCCTTCGGCGTTTACCCAGGCATCGATGCCGCCGCCCAGATGCCGCACGTTCTTAAAGCCTGCCGCACGTAACTCCTTTAAGGCCATCGCCGAGCGTTCGCCATAGGCGCAATACAGCATCAATTGACAGTCTGATTGCTGCGATAGGGCGGCCAACATACCGCCTGGTTTAATAAAGTCAGCAAGGCTGGCATAGGGGACGTGAACTGAATTAGGAATGACGCCGTTTTTACTGCGTTCCGGATCTTCCCGCAGATCAATGAATATGGCGGCGTCACCATCCTTCCGGGAGATTGCGTCGATCGCCGGGATTGTGCGCTCGGTAATCTCAGGTTCCTCCTGCGCCATGCCAATCTGTTGATTGGCCGGCACCGCAACATCCATCATTTTCGGATTGGGTAGACCAAGATTATCCATAATCTCGGCATACTCATTGGCGGAGCTCACCTGTAGGCGTGGATTGAAGGCTTTTTCTTCGCCGATGGTGCTGGTGCTGTCGCCTTTATAATCATGCCCCGGGTAGACAATGGTCTCATCGGGCATTGTCAGTATTTTATTGAACAGTGAATCGTAAGCTTGCTGGGCACTGCCATGTTGGAAATCCGTTCGGCCGGTCCCTCTAATAAACAGCGTGTCGCCGGTGAAAACCATACCAGGGGCATAGAAACAATAAGAGTCATTAGTATGCCCAGGGGTGTAAATAGCGTCGAGGCAGATGCCGTCAATTTCAATTTTATCGCCATCTTCGACGCGCATCGAAACAACGTCAACGCTGCTTTCGTTACCCATCACCGTGATACAATTGGTTTTATCCCTAAGTTCACCCAGGGCGGTAATGTGATCGGCGTGGACATGGGTATCGATGGCTTTCACCAGATGGAGTTCGAGCTCGTCCAGCAAGGTAAGATAGCGGTCAAGTTTACCAACCACAGGATCTATAATCAGCGCCTCTGCACCGGTACCTGAAGCTAACAAATAGGTAAAGGTGCAGGATTCACTGTCAAATAATTGACGCAATAGCATAGGAATTTACCCCTGAAGTCAGTGTAATTCTATTTGTTCGACAACTTCAGTCTATCCACTTAAGCAGGAAATTTCACATAAATTATGCGTGAAAATAAAATTAAAAAGCTATAGCTCTTAAAAGGTCGAGACTACTGTACCATCCTGCTCCGCTTGGGGGGCGGTCAAAATTGTATACATACTATCCAAAATTTTACGCGCCTGATTTTCCGGCAGACTGTAGAAAATTGTCTGCGCCGAGCGCCGGGTTTCAACCATGCCATCTTTACGCAGCCGGGCGAGATGCTGGGATAAGGCAGATTGGCTGAGGCCGACGATTTTTTCCAACTCGCCAACAGAATATTCCTTCTGTTTGAGGCAGCAGAGAATTAAAAGGCGGTGATGGTTGGCCATCGATTTTAAAACTATGGAGCCATTTTCGGCACACATTTTTGACGTCGCAATATATTCGTCGTTTGATAAATTCATTTGTAATCCAATCAATTATTCCGCTGGCGAATTGACCACGTCAGCTGGGGCTTCAATATTTTTTGGTTTTAAAGAGAATGAAAATAAACTGAGTAATGGTGGAATAATTAAGAGAGTCAAAATGGCTGATAAAGATAGCCCGCCAATAACCACTGAGCCCAAGCCGCTATAAAGCTCGGAGCCAGCGCCTGGGAAAATCGCCAAGGGCAACATGCCAAACACACTGGTTAAGGTGGACATAAAAATAGGTCGAATGCGATTACGGGTTGCTTCCATAATTGCATCAGTGGCGCTCATGCCTTCTTCGCGGACATGTATTAGGGTTTGGTGAACCAGCAAAATAGCGTTGTTCACGACAATACCAATCAGAATAACGAAGCCAAGCAAGGTCAACATATCCAAGGCTTGGAAACGGAAAGTATTCAATATGGTTAATCCAGCGACACCACCAGCCGTTGCCAGAGGTACGGTAAATATAATTATAAAGGGATAGATGAAACTCTCGAACAATATCGCCATTACAAGATAAACTATGACAAGTGCGAGGAATAAGTTCAACAACATACTATCAAAGGTTTTGGTCAGGGCATCGGCAGTACCACCCATGTTCAGGGAAATACCAGGAGGTAGACCGTCCGCTTTTAATTTCTCCATGACATCGGTGCGGACCTGATCCATCGCAACTTCCAGGGCGACGGCGCGTGAGGGTCGAATACCCAGCGTAACGGTTCGGACTCGCTCCAAATGACGAATTTGGTCCGGGCTCGAGGTAACCACGATTTTTGCCAAAGAACTTGCAGGTAAAACCAATCCGGAGCGCGTCACCACTGGTAAATTACTGATACTCTCGGTGCGACTAACATATTTATCCGGCCCCATCAGAGTCAAATCCATACGGTTGCCGCCGACCGTCACTTCGGCAACGCGCAAACCATCATTAAAAGCATCGACAGTTTGGCCGAGTTCCTTGGCCGTCATGCCATTGTCGGATAAGGCGCGTGGATCGGGCACCAGCCGGATTTCCGGCGAGGCGTTTTGTAAACCCGGATTAACCCGGATTTGATTGCCTTGGCTGCGCGGGAACATCTGGGCGGCAATCTGATTAGCGCGTCCTGCGACTTCCAAGACATCGTTCAAATTGGGACCAGATATATCTAAATTGATATTTCTGCCGCCGCCAAATCCACGGCCAAATAATGAAGTTTGAAAGACAAAGCCGCGGCTGCCGGGTTCTTGAAATATCGCCCGGCGGATGATCGGTATGAGTTCCTTGGCCCGCGATGGATCAACCGCGGCGCCGGCAGCGATGGTGAAACCGCGCCGGATAACAAACCAGAAACGGCTCATTTTGCCCGGTCCATCTGCATCTTGCACC
>JABIIH010000257.1 GCA_018649245.1 Rhodospirillaceae bacterium
CGAAGCCTTTCCCCCGAAGGGCGTATGCGGTATTAGCGTTCGTTTCCAAACGTTATTCCCCACCATAAGGTAAATTCCCACGCGTTACTCACCCGTCCGCCACTAAGGGATCCGGAGCAAGCTCCGGGCCTTCGTTCGACTTGCATGTGTTAAGCGTGCCGCCAGCGTTCGCTCTGAGCCAGGATCAAACTCTCAAGTTGAATTTTCAAACTAGCAAGCTAGCTTAAAAAAAGACAAGAGGTTTATCCATTACTGTCTCAAACAAACTGACGTTTTGTATATAAATTTACGCACAAACTTGAATGCGTACACAAAACGATCAGTCAATAG
Source organism: Rhodospirillaceae bacterium (assembly GCA_018649245.1). Lineage (GTDB taxonomy): Bacteria > Pseudomonadota > Alphaproteobacteria > Rhodospirillales > UBA2165 > TMED23. The sequence continues at coordinate 331 of JABIIH010000257.1, forward strand.
TCAACAAAGATAAACAAACTCTTCGCAACCGCAACAAACCGCCGTCTACGCATCCCTTTCCATATCAACAATGTTCAAGAGCAGGTCCGCAAAAAAAGTGACAAGGGCAACCACCCCTTTACTAGGGCTGACGCCATGTCGTTTCTTTGTGGACGACCGGAGCAGTCTCCTGCGCCGGTGAGGACGGGTTTTAGGCCCACCACCAACTAATGTCAAACGACAAAATGCATTTTTTTCAAAAAAATTTCACACCGCAGCTTTGAATAAGGACAAGTCCCTGGTTTCTGCCGTTTTTAGGTGCGAATTTCTTTTATATTTCAGTAAGGTTTATAGCATATATTGGACAAAGATTGAATAATTTTATTTGAAGCTTGAGGAATCCGATGATTAACCGCTTTCACCTGCGGATTTTGACGCCTATTTTTGCCGCTTTGCTGCTAACGGCGTGCGCGCAAAACTTCACCGAAACGTTCGACCAGGGTATCGCCTTATCACCGAGCGACCCTGCCACCGATAAAGACGGCCAGCCGGAGGCCACCCAAGCAGCCTTTGCTCAGTTCCACGATATTCCGATTCCGGGCAATGCCAAGATGAACATGGACCGCACGCTTATCTTAGGTGAGAAAGAGGCCTGGATCGGCCGCCTGGTCATCGACAGCCGTACGGCGCAAGCTAAGCTGTTTGATTTCTTTAAACACCGCACAGCTCAATTCGGCTGGCAGGAAATTACCTCGGTGCGCTCGGCAACCTCAGTGCTGAGCTACTCCAAAGACAACCGCATCATGACGATCCAAATTCAATCCCACCGCTTTGTCGGCACTGAAGTCGACATCACCATGTCACCCAAGGGCGCCCCGACCGCACCGCCAGTGACAAATGCGTCTTTCCCCGATGACACCTTGACCAAAACTGATAAGACCGTGATCAACCCCGCCTCTTTAAGGCCGGTTGAGATAAGGTAGTCTCCTCTTCTCGTTACCCCGGACCTGATCCGGGGTCCAGAAAAGTAAAACCACAGAGTTCACAGAGAACACAGAGGAATTAAGCTATGAAAGTAGACGGTGCCTGTCAGTGTGGCTTCATTACCTACGAAACAGAAATTGATCCCGACAGTGTTCGCATTTGCCATTGCACGGAATGCCAAACCTTCTCGGGCTCAGCTTTTCGCATCGCTACCTCTGTCGCCGAAGAGGATTTCAAACTTCTTTCTGGAAAACCGAAGATACATATTAAGACGGCTGAAAGCGGCAATCTGCGTGAACAAGTGTTCTGTCCCGAATGCGGCACACACATATATGCTACTTCGATAGGTGATGGTCCGAGGAATTTTGGCATACGTATCGCCACCTTGCACCAAAGAAACGAGCTTACACCAACGCGGCAAATTTGGTATCGCTCCGCTCAGCCCTGGGTTAAGGATATCGGCTCAATTCCTCACATCGACACTCAGTAATATATTCTAATCACCCCCCACCCTAACCCTCCCACGCAAGGAGAGAGGGGAATAGATCGATTGCATTGCAACAAATAGCCCCTTCCCTCCCCAATTTATTGGGCGGGGGAAGGTTGGGATGGGGAGGGTATTCTACTTCAACGCTCTAAGAGGGGGCCACGTAACAAGTACATGTCCCCTTAATTAGCGACAATCACCTACTTATCGAAGAATTCGGTGACGCGTTTGATGGAATCGGGGTTTTGCACCAACTCGAGGCTGACCTCGATTTCCATCTCAAAGCCGTTTTTGTTGGGATCTTGAGCGGCGGCGATGCATTTTTTTGCACCGAGCAGGGCATCCGAGGAAAGCTCCTGGCAACCCTCAATGATTTTTTGCGTCACGGCCGGCAGTTCATCCCGGGGGGCGGTCCATTGCACCATACCGAGTTGCAAGGCGGTTTCACCGCCGACAATCTCACAGGCCAGAATAATCCGATTAGCCACACTGGGCCCGCATAATTTGGTAATTCGTTGGGTGCCGCCGGCGCCCGGTATCAGTCCGAGCCGGCCTTCCGGCAGACCGAGCTTGGCTTCATGGGCAGCGGCCCTGAGATCGCACGACATCGCCAACTCAAATCCGCCGCCGAGCGCCGCCCCACCGATTTCAGCAATGCTCAGCTTGGCCAGGTTTTCGAGCCGGCTGAACAGGCGGTGGAAGGTTTGCAGATATTTTTTGTACTCTTCCGGGCTTTCGTTGGCTTCCATACGTTTGCGGTATTCTTTGAGGTCAGCACCGCCACAGAAAATTTTCTGATCGCTGCGAATATGCAAGACATTGGTCTCGCTGTTATTTTCCAGCTGATCCAGAATTTTATCAAATTCTTCCAGCCAGGCATGGCTGATCGCATTGGCCGGCGGATGACAGAGCGTTAAAATGGAAACATTATCCTGGTGCGTTAGATCAAACATTTTGGCCTTTCCATTGCCTAAATTATCACTTTTTACGGCGTTTTCTTAAAGCCAATATATTAACCTAACAAAAAATGGCCTTGATTTCGATCATGTACGGGTTTTGCCCGATACCTGTATAAGCAACGCGTTACTTAATTTTAATTTCGGATCAGCTGGCCTAATTTTAAGTTGGGGATAGGACACATGAATTCTGTAGGCGTCGAAGGAACGACGGAACATCCGGAACTGGTATTTTCGGATAGCTTCAATGTAGCCGTGCCGTTAATTGACCGCCATCTCGATGAAGGCCGGGCCGACAAAACCGTTATCTACACGGCTGATGAAGAAGTGACCTATCGCCAACTGGCCGAACAGGTTAACAAATGGGGCAATGCCCTAGCCGGTATCGGACTGAAACCGGGAGAACGCGCTCTGATGGTGGTCAAGGACTGCCCGGAATTTTTCTACCTTTTCTGGGGCTGCATAAAATCAGGCATTATCCCGGTGCCTCTCAACACATTATTACGGGCCAAGGATTTTGGTTTCATTATCGAAGATTCCGGCTGCAACTCCGTGCTCTACTCACCAGAATTTGCCGATGAAGTCGAGGCTGCCCTGGCCGACGTTGCTGCCAAGCCTGAGCATATATTTAAAGTCGAAACGGTGGCTGAACTGGCTGAGCCAGCCAGCGCTGAATTAGCCGCCATCGAGGCCACAGCAACAGACGAATGTTTTTGGCTGTATTCATCAGGCACCACGGGTGAGCCTAAAGGCGTCGTCCATGTCCACCGCGATATTATTGCGACCTGCGAGCTTTATGCGGTTCGGGTGCTGGGTGAGACCGAAGCTGATACCTGGTTCTCGGTGCCGAAATTATTTTTCGCTTATGGTCTCGGCTGCGGCATGACCTTCCCGCTCTGGGTAGGCGGTTCAGTGGTGCTGGATCCAAGACGTCCGACCCCGGATACCGTTACTGAAATGGTGCGGCGCTTCAAGCCGACTATCTTCGCGGCCGTGCCGACGTTCTATGCGGCCTGGCTGGCCCATGCGGATTTCGAAAAAGAGGATGCGGCAACCTTCAGACGCTGTGTCTCCGGCGGTGAAGCCCTGCCGACCGATCTGCAAACCCAATGGGGTAAAATGTGTGAGGCGCCGATCTGTGACGGTATCGGTTCGACCGAAGCACTGCACATATATATCTCAAACACTATTGATGATGTACGCCCGCTTTCCAGCGGCAAAGTCGTGCCCGGTTATCAATTAAGAATTGCCGATGATGACGGCGCAGACGTAGCGGTTGGCGAACAGGGCCGATTGCTGCTAAAAGGCCCCTCGGTGACGGAGAATTATTGGAACAATCCGGAAAAGACCGCGAAAAATATTGTCGATGGCTGGCTTGATTCCGGTGACACCTATTACCGGGATGAGGACAACTACTTCTATTACAGCGGCCGCAATGACGATATGCTGAAAGTCGGTGGTATTTGGGTCTCCCCGTTTGAAATTGAATCGGCGCTGATCGAGCATCCAAAAGTCCTGGAGGCTGCCGTGGTTGGCCGGGACGATGATGCCGGTCTAGTCAAGCCGGAAGCCTGGGTGGTCTTAAAGGACAATAGCGAACAGTCAACTGCGCTGGCGGATGAAATTCAAGTGCAATGCAAAAATAATTTAGCCCCTTACAAATATCCCCGCTGGATCAATTTTACCGATGATCTGCCGAAAACGGCGACTGGTAAAATTCAGCGCTTCAAGTTGCGCTAGTGGTTGAAGCCAGCGCCCTACTCTCTTTAATTAAACTACGAGGTTATTAAGACATGTCAGAAACAGCCTACCGTTGGGAAATGATAGAACCCGGCAAACCAATGGAAAAAGTCGAATTTGACCCCTTCCCGCCGGGTGATGGTGAAGTCGTCGTCGAAGTCGAAGGCTGCGGCGTCTGTCACACCGACCTCGGCTATTATTATGATGGCGTGCGCACCAACGCGGCTTTGCCGCTGGCGCTTGGACATGAAATCAGTGGCCGGGTGGTGGCTGGTGGTAAGGGCTATGAAAATTGGGTTGGTAAAGCCGTGCTGATCCCAGCGGTTATTCCCTGCGGCGAGTGTGATCTTTGTCAGCGCGGCAAGGAAACCATCTGCCGCCAGCAAAATGTGCCCGGCTGTGATACCCATGGCGGTTTCGCCAGTCACATCAAAATTCCAGGCTTCGGCTTATGTGAGATCGATGAGGCGAAACTAGCCGCCGCCGGTCTTGATCTCGCCGATGTCTCGGTCGTTGCCGATGCCTTGACCACACCCTACCAAGCGGTTGAACAAGCAGGACTGGGTGAAGGTGATTTAGCCATTGTCATTGGCGTCGGCGGTGTTGGCGGCTATTGCGTGCAAGTCGCCGCCGCGATGGGTGCAACGGTCCTGGCGGTTGATGTAGATCAGGCTAAACTGGATCAAATTATTGAGGCCGGCGCGGCAGCAACGTTTAACCCCAAAGATTATCCCGGACGCGAGCTCAAAAAAGCGGTGTTCGCTTATGCCGCAGAAAATGGCCTCAAGGCGACCGAATGGACGATTATGGAATGTTCCGGCTCGGCTCCCGGACAGCAAACAGCCTATGGCCTACTGGTCCATGGCGCGACCCTGTGCGTGGTCGGCTTTACCATGGATAAAGTAGAAATCCGGCTCTCCAATTTAATGGCCTTCCACGCCAAAGCGCTCGGCAATTGGGGCTGCACCACCAGCAATTATCCGGCCGCACTTGATTTGGTGCTGGACGGCAAAGTCAATGTGAAGTCCTTCATTGAGCATCATCCTTTGGATAATATCAATGAAGTCTTCGAACTTGTGCATGCCCATAAGAACAAAGGGCGGGCCATCTTGATGCCCAAAATGAATTCATAAACTCAACAGAATGACATTAATCAACTTACAGAAAGAAGGACTAAAATAATGGTTAAAGACACAGCAACAGTTGTCGCGGAGACAGCTCTCAAAAATCCGGTTAATCACAATTTGGTGGCAGACTGGTCGTTTGAAGGACTGAAATACGAAAAAAAGAATGCCATTGATGAAAATGGCAATGAGGTCGACGGTATCTACAACGTCTGGATTACCCTCGATAACGAGAAGCAGTATAACTCCTACAGCACCGAGATGGTCAAAGGTATGATCTTGGGCTTCCGCGAAGCCTCGAACTCACGCGACGTAAATGCCGTGGTTTTGACCGGCGCTGGCCACAAATCGTTCTGCACCGGCGGCAACACTAAAGAATATGCTGAATATTATTCCGGACAGGATCAGGAATACCGTCAATATATGCGCTTGTTCAACGATATGGTTTCGAGCATGCTCGCCTGTGACAAACCGGTTATCTGCCGGGTCAACGGTATGCGCATCGGCGGTGGTCAGGAAATGGGCATGGCCTGTGATTTCTCGGTCGCTCAGGATATGGCCAATTTCGGCCAGGCCGGACCAAAACACGGCTCAGCCGCCATTGGTGGCGCTACCGACTTTTTACCGCCGATGATCGGCGTTGAACAAGCCATGGTCTCGGCTGTTCTATGTAAGCCTTTGTCGGCCCATAAAGCCGCCCGCCTCGGCATCATTATGGATACAGTTCCGGCTCTGAAAGTTGACGGCAAGTTCACGCCAAATCCGCTGGTCGTTACCGAAATGGTGACCGATGACTACGGCCGCCCGATGCATGGCGAGTTTAAAACCGACAAGGCAGAAATCGCCGCGGCTCGGGAAACCATCGCTTCCGGCGAAATGGATTTGTCACTGCTGGACGCCAAAGTCGAAGAGCTCTGCACGGCGGTTCTGCACACCTTCCCGGAATGCACGACCAAATCTCTTGAGCAATTGCGCAAACCGAAACTCGAAGTCTGGAACCTGCGCAAAGAAGATGCGCGCTCATGGCTCGGCTATAACATGCTGGCCGAAGCCCGCACTGGTTTCCGCGCCTTTAACGAAGGCAATAAGGAAACTGGGCGCGAAATTGATTTCATTGCTCTGCGTAAAGCCCGCGCTGCTGGTGCACCGTGGTCAGACGAGTTGATCGAAAGCCTGATTCCCCGCGCCGCAGAATAGAGCATTAAATAACGGCGATTATTTTTTTCCTCGGTTGTCTTCACGGCCGAGGGAAATTTTATTGAGCTGCTCGAGATGCTCATCGGTTTTATGCGCTATGGCCTGAAAGGCAGCCGACATTTCCAGTAGTGTATCCAGACGGACATGCATGCCTTCCCGCATCAGTTTTTTGGAAAGCCGCAGCGTGCGGGATGGATTTTTAACGATTCGCGCCGCCATCTCCTGAGCCTCCGCCATCAACTCATCCGGCGCCACAACTTTCGAAACCAGACCACAGTCCAAGGCCTCCTCTGCCGTGATCGTATCACCAGTAAAGGCCATCTCATGAGCTTTGGAGAGGCCGACAGCGCGCTGCAATAACCAAGCCCCACCATCACCCGGCACAATACCGAGCTGAACGAATGATTCGGCGAATTTGGCTTTCTCGGAGGCTATACGAATGTCGCACATTAAGGTCAGGTCACAGCCCGCCCCGATGGCAGGACCGTTTACCGCGGCGATAGTCGGCGCCTCAAGATTATAGAGGGCGAGCGGAATTTTCTGGATGCCATGGCGGTATTTATCAGCAATTGCCAGCGGATCACCACTAAACATACCTGACTGCTCTTTCATATCTTTGACATTACCGCCGGCGCAAAAGCACGACCCCGCCCCGGTCAAGATCACCGCCCCGACACTGGTATCGAGATTGATGCGCTCACAGGCGTCAATGATTTGCTGGTACTGCTCTGGGTGCGACAGCGCGTTCCGGGTATCCGGGCTGTTGAGCGTCAGAGTGACGACAGCGCCCGCCTGCTCATAAATTAAAAATTCAGCCATCGCATACTCCTATGTATATTTGGCACCCCGAGTTCTCATTAAATGCGCCTCTTTTGTCAAAGAAATAATTTTGATGGCGGAAACGCCGAAGGCACTCTCTTCACCGTCATGCGCAGGCAGGTCCGCGTATCCAGCTTTCTTTATTCCGGAGACGCGATAGCTAGTTTAGAATTATGGGGACATATTTGTACTCGTTACGTGTCCCCGATAATTCGACAGCCTAATGCTAGTAATTGATTTTTACCGGTACCTTGCTGAGTTGGAATTAAATTAAGTATCGTGTCCCTGGACTGCTGGACTGCCCCGGACGGGGGTATCTCCTATTTTACTATCTTTCGATGAATTTGATGCGGTAATATACAGCTTTCCTAAAATTTGGGATTTTGATGGCAAAGAGTAAATTTTGGAACATCTAGCGGAAACCCCAACCAGTCTTTTTCTAGACTTCATCGGGGCCAACCAGTATTGAGAATTAAATAACTCGGAGGCTAAGTTAAATCGATGTTTAGTGCCAATATTGATCGCTGGCTAGAGGTGGGAATGCTGATCGTTACATTCTTTATTGCAATAAGCGCATGGCGGACTGCAAAGGCTGCTGCCGTCGCTGCAAAAGAGGCTGCAATGGCATCTCAGTCTCAATTATTTATTCAACTTATTACGGAATACGGATCGAATCAAATGCATGAAGATTTGAAAAAATTGAGTGAATTTTCGTCAACTGAAGGGGCCGTTAAGGCGGTTGAATTGAAAGCTAGTAAAATACCAAAAGAAGTAGACCTGGCCAGACGGAGGGTTAAAAATTATTTTTTAAAATCGGTCCGACTCCAAGACAATAACTTTCTTTCAAAATCTTTACTGCGTGTCATTTGTGATGTTGCTGGTCGAAAATTGTTAACAGATGTAGTTATGCCCCTAACTATTGCGACCGCTGCGTCGGATGAACTTGCCGAAATTGAGAATGAGTGGGTAAGGGATTTAAATAAACTTTTTGAGGATACGACCGAAGAGTGGAAGTAAGTGCTTCGGCGATATTATTCGATAGATAGAACGAGAAAATTATAAGGAGCGTGTTTTGGCTGAGATAGCCCCTGCCAAAGCTCAAGGGAAGCGTGTTCAGTCCGGCAGTCCGGGGACACGATACTTAATTTAATTCCAACCCGATTATTTTCGGATTTATCGATCCTGCGAATCAAATCCCCATAATTTATCTAAAAACATTAGAAAGCTGGATACGCGGATCAAGTCCGCGCGTGATGGTAAGGGTGTTAATGAAACAGCATGCCACTTTATCCGGCTTCGCATATTTAATCGTAAATTTCGATACAAAATACCGAATTTCCATTGACAATACTCAATATCCATACATTAATTGGGATTATTATAATTAAAAGCCAGCAGGGAATGTCGCCAATAAAGCGATAGCTGAAATTGTTTCAATTTACGCCAAGAAATCACACCAAGTAATCACGCAGGGAATAACCATGGCCATTCAAGATGTATCGCAGGAAGCAATAGCTAAGCCCGTCCATGCCGCCACGATGAGCGGCGAAGATGACATCGTTGGCCGGGGCGTCAAAGAAGGGGCCGAACTTTTCCGCGTCTGGTTTAATGAACTCAGCACGGTGGCCGAAAACGGCGGCGGCGCGGCCTATGTATTTGTCATGGGTAGCATGAACGAGATTCTCAAAACCTTTGATATGCCGGTGAGCTTTCCCGAAGTGAACGCGCTGCAAACAGCGATTCGCCGGGTCTCGCGTGATTATCTCAACGAGGCTGAGGATTACGGCTATTCGCCCGACATTTGCGGCTATGTCAAAGCCGATGTGGCGATGCAATTGGCCGGCGGCAAACACCCGATGGGCACCATTCCCAAACCGAGCATCGCCGTGCTGACCAATGCCTGCAACACGTATATTAAGTGGGCGGAAATTTGGGAGCGGCTGCATAAAACGCCCTCCTACACCATGGATATTCCCGGCACCCGCTGCTTCGGTGATAAAAGTCAGCCCGGCAGCGACGATTTTAAATTCGAAGCCAAATATGTCTTGGGTCAGATCAAGGAATTGATCGAGCTTTGTGAACAGGTGAATGGCGTCAAATTTGATATCGATAAATTCCGCGAAGTGCTCGGCTACGCCAACCGGATGAGCGACAAATGGGATAAAATTATCAAGCTCAATGCCAATAACCCGGCGATGTTCAATGCGCTAACCGATGGCACGGTTTATCTCGGCATGGCCAATGGCTTTAGAGGCACCAAGGAAGGCGCTGAGTATTTCGACCGCCTTCATGAAGAAATGGTCTACCGCGCCGAAAATGATATTGGTATCCGGCTTAAAGGTGAAGATGGACCCTACGAAATGGATCAGCAATTCCGCCTCGCCTTTGTTGGCGTGCCCTGCTACCCGATTTTCTCAAGCTTCAATAATATGTTCACCGATTGGGGCGGCGTGTTCGTCACTTCATCTTATTTGTGGTTTGCCTCAGGCGGCACCTGCGCCGGCACTCAATATGATCTGGATAACCCGCTCGAAAGCTTTGCTGAAGGCCAGCTTTTAATGATCAGAGAAGCCATGGACAGCATGTTCAATCAAGCCTACTCCATGCGCGAAGCGGCCGAAAATTTTAATCTAGATGGCGTGGTCTACCACCCGATTAAAAGCTGCCGCACGGTCTCGACGGGCCTCGCCGATCAGCGGCGCTACGTCTCGGAGGAACTAGGTCTGCCGACTTTGTTCTTCGAATCTGATTTGATGGACCCGCAGGTGGTCTCCGAAGCGCAAATGAAAAACCGCGCCGATGCCTTTTTCGAGGGCCTCATTTCGCGCCGCCAGCAGGCTGCGGGCTAATCCACATAGTTTTAGTGAAAGCATTATCATGAGCGACAACAAGCGATATTTTAGCGAATGGGAAGGCAAGACCTTTGAGCAGATTATTCATCTGACCCGAGATCTGGTCGAAGACCCGAGCTATCCGACGGTGGCCAAATGGCGGCAGAATGGCGGTACCGTACTTGGCCATTTTCAGGTCTATTTCCCGGAAGAGATTGCCCATGCGGCGGGTATGCTGCCGGTTAAGATCAGAGGAGCCCAGACAGACGGCACCGAGTCAGAATCCAGATTTGGCTCTTATTTGTGCTCAATCATTAAAACCTCACTCGATATTGCGCTAACCAAAGATATCGAACTGGATTTGTTCGTCACCCATCCGATTTGCGATGCCGCGCGTAATCTCGGCGCGATTTGGGACCGGAACTTCGACTACAAAGGCCAGATTTTATATCTGCCGCAAAATCCCAATTCAAAATTCGCCCAGGAGTATCTCGGCAGCGAATATAAACGCCTGATCCGTGATATCGAAGCGACCTCAGGAAATGAAGTTACCGGGGAAGCCCTGGTTAATTCAATCGAGGTCTTCAATAAATCCCGGGCTCTAATGCGGGAATTATACGACATTCGCAATAAAACACCCTGGCTGATCGGCGCCGATGATTCCCTGGTTTTAATCTCGCTGGCTGGGTTCCTGCCGCGCGAAGAATATAACGAGTTTCTCGAAACCGTCTTGGAGATGATCCGCGCCCGTCCAGTTAAAAAGCAGGACAAAATGCGCGTGGTCTTTGAAGGCGGCTTTTGCGAAACCCCGCCGATTGACCTTTTGCAAACCGTCGCCCGCTCCTGCTATGTGGTCGACGATGATCTCTTTATCGGCCTTAGGTACATCCTGGATGACGTGCCCACTGCGGGTGATCCGATAGACAATCTGGCCCACGCTTATATTGAAAATTCAACCTATAGCCCGGTGCAGCACGACCTCAGAAAGCCTAAAGAAAAGATGCTGTTGGAGCGGATCAAAGATTCGGATGCCGAAGCGGTTATTCTGGCTGCAGCCAAGATGTGCGAACCCGGCCTGGAAGAACAAGTCGCTTATTCGAAAGAGCTTGATGAAGAGCACATCCCCTACTTCATCAGCGAGTTCGAGGAAAACCAAACCACTTTCGATCACTTGGCGATCCAACTGGAAACTTTTGTCGAAAACATCATGTTTGACTGATGGCCGGATGAAACAGGAGCAAGAACTATGAAATACAGTGCAGGCGTTGATGTCGGGTCTACCCAAACCAAAGCTGTCGTCATTGATGAAGACAAGAATATTGTTGGTCGGTCATTGATCGATACCGGCGCCGATGTGGTCAAGGCAGCTGAGACATCTTACCAGATAGCGCTCGATGAAATGGGCGTGAAAGATGATGAAGTCGGCTATGTCATCGGCACTGGCTATGGCCGCTACAAAGTGACGTTCGGCGACCGACAGGTGACCGAAATCAGCTGTCACGGCCGGGGTGCTGTGCATATGTTCCCGGACACCAAAACCGTGCTCGATATGGGCGGCCAGGATAGTAAAGCCATCGCTGTCGAGCCCACCGGTGAGATCAAGGATTTCTGTATGAATGACAAATGCGCCGCCGGCACGGGCCGCTTTCTGGGTGCTGCTTCAATCGCACTTGATATTCCGTTGAGCGATTTAGGCCCGGTCGCGCTCAACTCGGACAAACCCGTCCGCATCAGCACGACCTGCACTGTATTCGCCGAAGCCGAAGTGCTGGCTTGGCTCGGCAAAGGTAAAACCGTTGAAGATATTCTCTGGGGCGTGCATCAATCGATTGCGGCCCGGACCTTCGGTCTGCTGCGCCGGGTTGGCATTCATAATGAGCTTACCTTTACCGGCGGTGTAGCCAAAAACATCGGCATGATCAAAGCGATGGAAGACAAGCTCGATTTTAAAATGAACGTCAGCGACGATTCCCATTACATGGGAGCGCTGGGGGCAGCACTGTTCGCCCGCGATAGCATGCTGGCCGGCGAAGCACGTAAAACCCAAATGGAGATGGCATAACCATGGTTTATACAATCGGCTTGGACATCGGCTCCACCTACACCAAGGGCCTGATTTTGGATAGTGACCACAATATCGTCGGCCGCGCCATGAAAGCGACCGGCGCCCGGTTGCAGGAAGCGGCGGAGGCAGTTGTCGGCATGACTCTCGAAGCAGCGGGCTTGAAAGAAAGCGATATCGATTACTGCATCACTACTGGCTATGGCCGCCATATGTTTGACGAACGGGATTTACAAGTCACCGATCTAACCGCCACTGCCCGGGGCTGCAGTTTTCTGTTTCCCGACACCCACACGATCCTCGATATTGGCGGTCAAACCATGAAAGCCAGTAAAATTGATGAGCTCAAAAAAGTTCAAACATTTCGGCTCAATGACAAATGCGCCTCCGGCACCGGCATGTTCCTGGAAAAAACCGTGCGCTATATGGGCTACGAGACCGAGGATATCGGCAATCTGCTTGATACCGCCAACGAGGCTGTGCCGATTTCAGGCGTTTGTACGGTCTTTGCGGAATCCGAAGTGATCAATCATTTGTCCAATGGCGTCCCCCCGGAAGACATCATGTTTGGCGCCTCGAAGTCGCTGACCAAACGTTCGGTGCAATTGCTGAAACGGGTCAAGCCGGAAACTGAAGTGACTGTGGTTGGTGGTATTTTACGCTGGTCGGCCATGGCGAAAGCAATTGCCGAAGAGCTCAAATTGGACGTCAATGTTGCCGAAGACGATTTACCGCAATATACAGCGGCGCTGGGCTGCGCTATTTTGGGCCACATTCGCCTCGACAAAATCAAAGCGGACGGCCCGGCGTCTAAAGATAAAGCCGAGCAACGCGACGCTGCTTAATAACAATATGGAAATAAGAATATGACTGAAGAATTTAATCCCTTAGAGCCCACAGGCTGTGAAATTCCGGCCCACCAGCAGCGCCAAGCCACCTCCTATACCGGCTGTGACATTCCCCATGATCCGGAACTGGTGGCCCAAGGCTGGGAGTTCCGCTGCAATACCGATGATAGCCGACTCAACGACGTGGTCGATACTTATAAGGAACTCGGCTTTGAAATTCATTTGGAGGCCGTGAACCTCTCGGGTTTAAGTTCAGATTGCGGCGGCTGCGCCACCATGCTGGCGGCTTTCAGCGCAGTTTATACCAGGAAGTAAAACAACCGCCCGCCCTACTCCCGGTATTTAGCCGGTGCCTGGGCCATCGCCAGGACATTTTCATATTTGGCTTCGTCAGGCACCCCTACCGCACCATCAAGAATAAAGCCGCCGCCCTTGCCAACCTCTTGAATGAGCCGCCGGCAATAATCATCGACCTCGTCCGGCGTGCTGGTATTAAGCATGGACCCCGGCACGTTGCCCTGAATACAAACGACATCACCCAAAATTTCCTTAGCTCGAAATAGATCGGTACGTTCAAATTTGTAAATCGCTTTACCGGCGGGGATATCGGCGATGGTTTCC
>JABIIH010000234.1 GCA_018649245.1 Rhodospirillaceae bacterium
CCAAACAATGGGAGAGCCTTGATGTGCTCACCCGCACAGTTGAGATGCTTAAAGATCAGTTACTTAGTCTTGAGGATGGTGTTCAAGCTATTTTACCGGATAAACCCCCACCTCATTATTGAGGCGCATTATTGACCGATCAGCCCGGCTCGGGCACATTCTTGATCAAATTTAATTTTATTGCGAGTGGAGTATAGAATGGGGCGGCTAGACGGAAAAGTAGCGGTGATTACCGGGGCAACCAGCGGCATCGGATTGCGCACAGCAGAATTGTTTGTCACAGAGGGTGCTTCGGTGGTGCTGGCGGCCCGGCGCGAGGAGGAGGGCGCTGCCATTCAGCAACAGCTCGGTGACAATACATTGTTTGTTAAAACAGACGTCATCCAGGAAGAGGATATTGCTAATCTCGTTAAAGCATCGGTGGACCGTTTCGGCGCCATTGATGCCTTTTTCTGCAATGCCGGCACCGGGGGCGTGTTACAAAAAATTGCTGATATTGAAGTTGAAGAATTTAACTATGCCGTTGATATTCTGCTCAAAAACGTCTTCTTCTGCTACAAACATGCAAGCATCCAGATGCGTAAAAATGGCGGCGGCAGTATCGTCGCTAATGCGAGTGTGGCCGCGACTTTGGGTGGTTTTTCCTCCCATTTCTATAGCGCAATGAAGGCAGGCGTCATAAGCCTGACCCGTAGCGTCGCTATCGAAGTTGCCGAGGCCAGCATCCGGGTGAACACGGTATCGCCGGGCGGCATCGCTACCGGTATATTCGGCAAAAGCCGGGGCATGAGCGATCAGGAGGCGGATGAAGTTGCGACCCGGGTCGAGAAAGTTTTTGCCGGCCGTCAGCCAATTCCACGCGCCGGCACACCGGATGACATTGCCAATGCAGTGTTGTTTTTATGCAGCGATGAGGCGAGCTTTATTACGGCGCAGGATTTGATTATTGACGGCGGCGCAACTTCGGGGCGCTGGGGCGAAACACTCGCCAAAGCCAATGCCGATATCCGCCGCGCCATTTCCGGAGAAGAGGCGTAGCAGACCAACCGATCCTTTACAGTTTCAGGCGCTGCCCTTATGCGATGCGGGCGCGGATGGCGCTCTATAGCAGTGGTCAAACTTGTGTATTGCGCGAAGTATTGTTGCGCGACAAACCGCTTGAGATGATAGAGCAGTCACCCAAAGCAACGGTGCCGGTGTTGCTGCTTGCTAATGGAGAAGTGTTGGAACAAAGCCTCGACATTATGCTGTGGACGCTTCGGCGCAATGATCCAAAAAAATGGTGCGAGCCTGACCAGGGTAATCTCGATGATATGCTTTCGCTGATTGCTGAATGTGATGGCGATTTTAAGGAAAATCTGGATCGCTACAAATATGCGCCGCGCTATGAAGATGCCGATCCGCTGTTGCATCGAGCAGCGGGTGAAATATTCCTAGGCAAATTGAACGACCGATTGGCGGATCAAATATATTTGTTCGGCGTTAAGCCCGCTCTTGCTGATTACGCCATCGCACCGTTCATCCGCCAATTCGCCAATACTGATCGCGATTGGTTCGACGCCGCCCCATATCCAAATTTGCAGCATTGGCTGGAGGCGATCTTAACCGCCGAACCGTTTACCGCCGTGATGACAAAATTCCCGGTGTGGCAGGCCGGCGACGCACAGACATTGTTTGTTGGATAAATTTAAGCCGGTGGCGGCATGGCGTCGAAGCAGTCGATTTCTTCGTCGATCAAGGTGCAGTTGAGGGCGTGGGAAAGAAAAAGATTAACCTGTGGTTTTACGAAGTTGGCATCATCAATGCTACCGACTTTGACACTTTTAACGCCGGGACGCATTGAGCCGCCGCCAAAGACCTGAGCGCCACAATTGTCGCAAAATTCCTTGAACATAGAATTGCCGCTATCGGCAGTATGGTCAAAGCGCTTCGGGCTGCCTTGCAAGAGCGTGATCTGATCTTCCTGATAAAACAAATTGGTTGCATAGGCCGACCCGGTTGCCTTGCGGCAATCATCGCAATGGCAATTGGCAATGCGAAACGGATCACCTTCAATCTCGTAGCGAATTCCGCCACACAGACATCCACCGGTAACTTTCGCCATTTGGAACTCCCTAAATCAATTGTATCGATCTGAGTGTATCGTACTGCTACTATAGAAACTTATGTCGTCCCGACCTTCAATACTAAATATGGATCATCTCATTGAACCCTGAACGGCTGACCTTTTCCGCTTGGATTTTTTTGAGCATCTGTGTGATTTCGATCATCGATGCCTTTTTACCGCAAGCGATCTTTAAATTGATGTCCGCCGGACTGATTGTTAGCTATCTGGTGCTACAAATTCGCTGGGTACCGCCTAAGCAAAGTCTTGCCGGTCTGGTGTTGATTGGTATCGGCTCGCTCGCCGCTTGGCAGTCTGGATTTTGGCTGGATACGTTGATTGATGGCTTGGCGCGGTCGCGCATTTTCCTGCTGTTATTTTTTGCTGTGTCGTGGCTGCAATATCCGGTGGGCGAAAGCCCGTCTCTTAAATCGGTGCGCGAAGCCATTCTCAATCAGCCGCCCGGCAAGCGCTTTCTGGTCTTGTCTTTTGGTGTGCATATGCTGGGTGCGATTTTGAACGTCGCTGCCGTGGGCCTGTTGTCACCCATTTTAAAATCTCGATCTGATCCGTTGCTGCAACGGCGATTGAGTTTGGCGGTTATGCATGGTTTTACCAGTGCCTCCGCCTGGTCGCCTTTTTACATTGGCATGATCGTCGTGTTGGTGGCGATCCCCAGCCTGACCTGGCAGGACATCGCTCTGCAAGGTATGGCCCTGGCGCCGATTATGATATTGGGTGGCTGGTTATTTGACCGGCTGCGTTATCGGCAAAAAAGATCTGTCAGTGATGCTCCTGTTTTGCCATCAGAGCCTGGCGTAAAAATTGGTAAAACCGCTTTGCTGCTGGCTTCGTTGATAGCACTGGTCTTTGTGAGCTTTAAATTTTTTGGCGTAAATATTGCGGTGGCGCTTGGTATGATTTGTCCGCCTTATACCTTAATTTGGTATGTGAGCCAGAGCGAACGCCAAGCCAATAAGGGACAGCGCTTTTTGTCACTTTGCCACAAAGTCGTCTCAGGATTGCCGACTTTGCGCAACGAAACATTGATGTTTGTCGCTGCCAATATTTTCGGCATAGGCATCGCCACCGTTATTCCGGCAGAGAATTTAGCGGAGGTGTTAGATTTATATATTCCCATCCTGGACTTGCGCATTGTCAGCCTGGCAGCTCTTTTTCTTGGCTGCGGGTTTATCGGACTGCACCCGGTTGTGGTGGTTTTAACATTGGGCGCCATCCTAAGCCCGGAAACTATGGGGCTGCGTGATTGGGTGCTGGGGCTGGTTTTTTTGGGCTGCTGGGGTCTTACAACGATGGTGTCGCCGTATTCCGGCACGACGCTTATTATGTCGAGATTTACCGGTATTGCCTCCCATGTGATCGGCTGGCGGTGGGCGCCCTTATCGGTGCTATTTAACGCGGCGCTGATGATCGCCTTTATCATCGCTTTGCGCCACGCGACTTTATAATTTTCTAATATAACGAATATTTGATCACGTCTGCCGTCCATTTTGCGTAGATGCCACCGAAGATGTTTGCTACCATTTTGGCGCGAAATAAAAACTAATTAAAAAACCTGATTTAAACTTGGAACATGGGAGATTTAACAATGGAACGCAAAACTGCGGAAGATTTTGATCAAGAACTATTAGATTTATATGACGAATTTTGCCACGGCATAATTGAGCGCCGGGAATTTCTCGTTAAGGCTGGTAAATTTGCCGTCGGTGGTATTACTGCGGCAAGTCTATTAGAAACTTTGTCGCCAAATTATGCGCTGGCCAATCAGGTCGACAAAAACGATTCCCGCATCAAAGGCGAGATGATTGAATACGCTTCGCCCAATGGTCATGGTAAAGTTAAAGGCTATCTGGTACGCCCAGCCGGCGGCGGCAAGCGCGGCGGCGTCGTGGTCGTGCATGAAAATCGTGGCCTCAACCCTTATATCGCCGACGTAGCCCGCCGGGTTGCCGTTGCCGGATTTACCGCCTTGGCCCCTGATGGTTTAACGCCGTTGGGTGGCTATCCGGGTAACGACCCGGAAGGTAAGAAAATGCAACGTACGCTCGACAAAGGTAAATTGTTGCAGGACTTTTTTGCCGCCTATGAGCATCTCAAAGCTGATGGCAATTCCAATGGCAAGATCGGCGTCACCGGTTTTTGTTATGGCGGCGGCGTAGCTAATGCCATGGCGGTAAAATTTCCGGAGTTGGCCGCCTCAGCGCCTTATTATGGCCGTCAGGCCAAAGCCGCCGATGTGCCGAAAATTAAAGCCCCGTTGTTGCTGCATTATGGCGCGCTGGATAAGCGGATCAATAAAGGTTGGCCGGCTTTTGAAGCGGCCTTAAAAGCCAATAATAAAAAATATTCAGCGCATATCTATGCCGATGCCAACCACGGCTTTCATAACGACACCACACCGCGCTACAAAGAAGCCGCAGCGAAACTGTCCTGGTCGCGCACTGTTGATTTTTTTAAGGCAAATCTCGCTTAATAGAGTCGTGACAAAAGTAAGATCTGAATACAAACATTGAGTAATGCCCGCTTTGTAAAATCAGAGCGGGCATTAACTTTGCTGGTGTTGGTATTTTAAATAGAATTATACTACCGGGTCTTGCGGAGGAAAAATGATGGTAGATGTTCCACCTTTATCGATCAGCCATGCGGGCTTTCATGTTTTTGATATGTCGCGCATGGTGGATTTTTTTGCCACGGTATATGGCTTTCACATTGTCGACCACGGCACCTATGAGGAAACCGAAGAAATTACCTTTCTCTCGACCGATCCGTCGGATCACCATCAACTGGTGCTCTATTCGGGCCGCACCAAATCCGATGACGACGTGCATTACAATCATATTTCCTTTCGCGCCGATTCAATGGCCAGATTGCGCACCTTTCACGCAGCCCTAAAGGATTATCCCGGTGTTACGCGCATCAACACCATCGTGCATGGTAATGCCTGGTCAGTTTATTGTTTTGACCCCGAAGGCAACCGCACCGAAGTCTTTATCGATACGCCTTGGCATGTCGCTCAGCCTTTTGGTGTGCCCTTCGATTTATCACTAAGTGATGAGGAAATATACAATTGGACGGCAGAGTTGCTCAAAGACAATGAAACAGTGGTGCCGTTTGACGAATGGCGGGCAAGCCGGGCAAAAGAATGGGGACTTCAGTAAAAGTAATCTACCGAGAATACACGATGTGCGTAAGCGCCAGCGTAGCGAGTTTTAAAATCCGATCCATTGGATGATGAGGGCTTGCGGGAACACAACATGTATAATGTCTTCGAGTACGAAAACGATGAAACCATAGATAACCAAAGCAGATATTGCGGCTAAGGTCAGAGTCTCGCCATGCAACTTCATAAATAGAAAGACAAATACCGGCACGGCGATTTGCAGGCCGACCAGGGGTACGGCGACAAGCACAGCCAACACCCATATAAAAACTGACAAGACTCGCCGCAAATCCAGTTTTTCAGATTCGGCTTCTTCGTCTTCATCCTCGGCCAGTTTGACGCCTTGAAAAATACCCAAGATCGAATGCAGCCCGGCCGTAATGAGAACACCACTGCCGATTATCCAAGGAAACAGCTTGCCGCCCATGCTCCAGCCGGCAGATTCGGTCATGATGATAAGTGTTAGAGCAATCATGACGATGCCGATCCACCAGGTGATTGAGCGATACCAGATCATTCCATGTCATCCTTAACAGTATGGCCGGATAAAATCTTTTCGCCTTGTTTGCGGCGATACAAGCGATAAGCCGGGACGACAAATGACAACACAATCATAATGACAATGATGAGGACGATGGGCCGTTGCCATAGCCATTCGATGCCATAGCGCTCGACCGTGATGAACAGATAGGTTTCGGCCAGATTGCCGAGCACCATGCCGATCAGGATGGGTACTCGCGGCCAATCGGCATGTTTAAAAATGTAGCCAAGGAAACCAAATATGCCGAACAGCAACACGTCGCCGAAATCCCGGGTTGCCAAAGTCGCGCCAACAATCATAAAGCCCAGTACGATGGGGGCCAGAATGGTTGCCCGGATATAACAAATTTTGACCAGCCAGCGCTGCAAGCCAAAGGCCAATATGGCGGCGATGATATTGGCGGCGACGGTGACCCAGACCATCAGAAAAGTAATGTTTAAATTTTCCCTGAGCATTTCAGGGCCCGGCCGCAGGCCGACGATCAAAAACACCCCTAACATGATGGCCATGGGGCCATTGCCGGGTATACCAAAGGCGACGGTCGGTAAAATACCACCCGGTTTTTGCGCCGCCGTTGCAGCTTCGGGGGCGATCACACCGCGCACGTCACCCTTACCGAATTGCGAACTGTCCTTTGCCGACTGAACTGCATGACCGTAGCCCAGCCATTCCGCCACCAGACCACCAAGGCCGGGGATCATACCGCAGACCGTGCCGATGGTGCCGCATTTGACAATCAGCCACCAATTTTGAAAAGCATCAGCGACGCCCTTCATGCGTCCGCCGCTAGAGCTTTGCTGTGAGGCTATGGTGCTGCGGGATACCAGAAGATCGATCACTTCGGGGACAGCGAACATACCGAGCACAACAGGTACCAGGGGAATGCCATCGATCAGATAGGTCCAATCAAAATCGAAACGGGCAAAGCCGGTATTCGGTGCGAAGCCGACCATTGAAATGATGAGCCCAAACCCGGCCATGGTAAGGCCGCGCAACAAAGAGGTGCCGGCGAGAGAGCCGGCCATAATTAGCCCCAGCATTGCCATCATGAAAAACTCGGGGCCGGCGAATTCGTCAATCAGTGGCCGGAGGACAGGTAAGAACGCGATGAATATGATTGCTGCGACGATTGAGCCCAATATGCTGGCCAAATAAGATGCACTTAACGCCCGTTCCGCCTCGCCTTTTTTTGCCATCGGGTAACCATCAAGCACGGTTGCTTGTGCGGCGGCCGTGCCGGGCACGCCGATCAGGACTGCCGGTATGGTATCGGTCTGGGTCGTCGTTGCGAACATGCCCAACAAAAACGGAAAGGCGACTTCCGGCGGTTGGCCAATGGCGAAGGGCAGCAACAGTCCAAGTCCCGAGAGACCAGATAATCCCGGCACCAAACCAAAAAACATCCCTGCGACAATCCCGATCATCATGAACAGGAAGGTTTTTACCGTGAACATTAAAAGCAAGCCGTCGAGGACGGCTATCGGGATGTCTTCCACACTTATCTCGTAGAGTGATATAAAGAAACGGGAGGATACCCCAAAACGGCATCCCCCCGATAGGGCGAGTTATTTCTTGCCGGAAATTTTCTTGATCATTGCTGTGATCGCAGGATCATTTTTCTTTGCCGCGATTTGCATAAGTGTTTTCGTAGTTGTGTCGCGGTTGGTCCAGGCTGGGTGCGGCGCTGAGTTTTTATCCAGCAGCGCGAGATATCCCGGATCCTTAATTGCGCTCGCCATTGCCTTGTCCCAGGCTTTGGCATAATCAACCGGCGTTTTCGGCGGCAGGACATAAAGGTAGTTCAAAGCCCGCGTCTGTTGAATGAATGAGAACGCTTTGTAGCCATCAGAGCCTATCGTATCCGGCAAAAGTTTGCGCCACGTTGCATCGACAGTCGGCAATTTAACGCCACTGCCGACAACTTTACCTGACGCATCATTTTGGCCAGATTCCATAATGCCATGCACCAAGCCTTCCTTGGTAAAGCCGTCGCGACGGGCCATCCATTGGCCGTTATTCATGAACGCCATCTGGACTTCACCTGATCGTACAGCCTTCAACATGCCAAGCTGGCCCTTATAGCCGGCTATCAGTTTATGCTTGTCTTGACCAAATGCGTTAAGGAACAAACGGATCTGCATGACTGATGGAGAGCGGGGTGTGGTCGCGCCCATAATAACTTTTTGCGATACCGATTTAAGGTCTGAGGCAGTTTTGATGCCGGAATCTTTGCGGACGTAAACAACAGCCGCACCACCACGGGCACCGACTTGAACGAATTTGGTAATATCAACCGGCACTTTGGCGGTCGCCATGCGGGCGACAATGATGGTCAACCCACCAAGGGTCATGCCGTCCGGCTTAACATTTTTATACATATAGGCGGTGCCCAATGTACCACGCCCACCCGGTTTGGCTTCGACAATGACAGTAGGATTACCGGGCAGATACTGGCCGACAAATGGCGCAAATTGACGGGTCATGACGTCGGTTGATGATCCGACGCCAAAATTGATCAAAATCCGAACTGTTTTACCCGCAAAGTTAACTTCAGCAATGGCCGGTGAAACCAGCAAAGATACTGCCAGCAGGATGCCGCCAAGGCCGGATAGAAATCTAAACATTTGTACTCTCCCTATTGGAATTATCACTTCTTCCCAAATCTTATGTTCTGGACCAATTTAAAGACAGGACCAGTTGCTCAATTCTGTTTGGTGCAGCACTGCGAATAATAAGCATTTAATTTCTACAAAGGCGCGAATTGCAAAACCAGACCGAGACCCAAACCATAGGCTAAATGCATTGGCACGGTTGCAAAAATCGGCTGGGCGCTGGCCGGCGCCTTGCGGCCACAGATACCAAAACCAAAGGGTGGATATTGTACAAACCATGCCAGTGGAAGCGTGGCGATACCGTAGATGATGCCGCCAAAGAGGGGGCTGACCGGCAAGGCCTGGCCGGAAACGGCAAACCACAGGGGATAGCCGAGCGCCACGACCCCGCCGCCAATGACAAAATGAAACCATTTGCCAACAAAAATTTCGATATCCGTTGGTGGCGTCAGTCGCTCTTGGTGACCATCGATCACAAACCGGCCAAAACCAAAACCGATCACCCAACGACCGAGCAGTCCTTCTAAGCCACTGGAAATTCCGGCGCGCCTTAATAGGCTAACTGCAAAATCCATGAAAACAGTGCCGACCAGCCCGCCAATAAAAGACCAAAACCAAAGCATCTTCGACTACCCTAACCTGCGTCTGCCGGCAGGCGGCCAGCGATTTCCGGTGAATCTGCCGCATAGCGATAGCACCGGAAGACAAAATTACCTTCAGCATAAGGCACGTCTTTGCCATTGAAGTAGGGTGAGACATAGTCCCAGACAATATCGCTGTCAGGAGTGACTTCGAACAAGCGTCCCCACTGGCCTTCGCAGATCAAGGTATTGCCATTGGATAAGCGCTCCATGCCGCTGATAAAGGGGCTATGGAAAGTATAGGGTGGGGAGCCGCGATATTCCCAAACTACTTCTTTGGTATTGGGATCGATTTCGTGGATGCGGGAGCCGAATTTAGGCCCACCGTAAACGCTATGGGCACCGTTGACAAAAACCAGGATATTGCCGTTGTCGAGCATTGTCGCGTCATGCTGATGGCCAAGCGCCATCTCGCTCATAGACCAGGAAAAATCCTTGGTCTCTCTATCGATTATGGCAATCAAATGGTTATTGCGGCAGCTGATCAAATAGTCGCCATTTTCCAGCGGCTGGACAGAATTGATATGGCCAAATTCCTTGCGGTGTTCGATGGCGCAGAGTGGATATTTTTCAATCTCGACATCCCGCGAAATGCTCCACTCCCAAACCAGCTTACCATCGGGATCAATTTCACGAACGACATCACCATAAATACCATTTTTATGCTCGGTGCCGGCACGTCCGCCCTGCACTCTGGCTGCAGCTTCTTCCGGCATCACTTCCCAGGCGGCATAAACCGTATTGCCATTGGCGCAGCGGCGAAAGTCGTGATTTTGAAAATGGTCGGTAAATTCCCACAGAATGTTGCCATCCCAATCCATCTCAATAAGCTTGCCGCCTTTGCCGGGAAGGTCTGCCGGACCGTCTGGAGTTCGCTGGGCGGCCAGTAAATTACCGTTGGGTAATAGATAAGCGTAATTACCGGCCATAACCGGTAATTCCCATTCATGAACGACATCGCCTTTCATATTGATCAGAAAGGTCGACGGTCGGCCCATTGGCGAAAATATAGTATAGCCGGAAAAAGCTTTTTCCGCATCGTGTGAAACTAATCCCAATTTGTTGTGAAGCATGCTGGTCCTACTTTATCCTGGATTTGATGATTTAGTTACGCCGCCCATTTCGAGAGTGATTTTCGAATGATGCTGATCATTTCTTCAAGCTGTTCTTCCTCGGCGATAAGCGCTGGTGCTAATACAAAGGTATCGCCACTGGTCCGCAGGACCAAACCCTCTTCAAAACAGCTATGCATCAATTCGTAGCCGCGCTCTCCCGGTTGGTCGCCCGGTTCCAGATCAACACCTGCCAACATACCGTAGCTGCGGATGTCGCGGACAATATTGAGCTCATTGAGGTCGAATACTAATTCACGCAATTTACCCGACATTTTGTTGGCGCGCTCGAATAGCTTCTCGTCTTGAAAAACTTTCAGCGCCGCGATGCCGGCGGCACAGGCAACCGGATGACCGGAATAGGTATAGCCGTGAAACAGCTCGACGGTTCTGTCATCTTTACCGTCAGCGATAGCGTCATAGATTGCCGTGTCGCAGGCCACTGCACCCATTGGAATGGTGCCGTTGGTGAGTGCTTTCGCCATGGTGATGATATCCGGTGTGACGCCAAACGAGTGCGCACCAAAGGCTTCGCCGGTGCGGCCAAAGCCGCAGATGACTTCATCAAAAATCAGCAAAATACCGTGGGCATCACAAATCTCACGTAAACGCTGGAGGTAGCCCAGGGGTGGCACAAATATGCCAGCCGAGCCGGCGATCGGCTCGACGATGCAAGCTGCAATGGTGTCGGCGCCATAAGTTTGCACGATTTGTTCAAGATCATCGGCAAACTCGGCCCCAGTTTCCGGCTGGCCTTTGCTAAAGCGGCTTTCCGGTAAATAAGCGTTCCGCATATGATGAACATGGGGCAAGCCTGGACCGAAACCATTTTTATTGCGCGCGATACCACCGACTGAGAGACCGCCGAAATTGACACCGTGATAGCCTTTTTCCCGGCCGACGAAGCGAGTGCGTTGGCTCTCACCACGGGCTGCATGGTAGCTGAGCGCAATTTTTAACGATGTTTCGACCGCCTCCGATCCTGAATTTGTGAAAAATACTTTATTGAGATCACCTGGTGTGAGTTCAGCGACTTTTTCGGCAAGTTCAAAGGCTCCGGGATGGCCAAATTGAAACGCCATCGCGTAGTCCAGGCTACGGAGTTGTTCTTCGACCGCTGCAACGATGTCCGGATGGCAATGGCCGGCCGCATGGGTATAAAGGCCAGCGCAGCTATCGAGGATTTTACGGTCATCGGCATCATAGTAATACATACCCTCGGCGCGTTCGATCATCCGGGGGTTGGCTTTAAAGCCAGCATTAGCCGTAAACGGCATCCAATAATTGTCTTTATTTTCAGGTGTTTGCACGGCAACCTACTATTCCAAATTTACGTTTTATCATTATCGACAATACTTGCACCCAAATATATGATGTTACAAAGGTCCAGATTGCCAATTTGAGCGGAGCCAAAAGTGGAATTGCTATTCAAGATCAATCGAGATCACACTGAAAGTATCTACAATCAGATACGCTCCAACATCATCAAAGGTATCGTTGAGGGAAGTTTATCGGCGGGTAATCGTATGCCGTCAACACGTCAACTCGCTTCGACGCTTAAAGTCTCGCGCAATACTGTTGCACATGTTTATGAAAATTTGGCGATCGATGGATTTCTCAACGTACGTGAACGATCTGGTTACTTTATTAATGCTGATCTGAAAAATGATTGGGTCACAGCGCCGGAGGTAAAATTAACCACAACTGCCAATAATTCTCCGTGGGCGCAGAAATTGAATGCATCGCCATTAAGTCAGCCCTATGTCAATCGCCCGGCAGATTGGCAGAATTATCCCTATCCCTTTATTTATGGTCAGATTGATCCAGACCTTTTGTCGCTTTCTGATTGGCGGGAGTGCTCCAAATTGGCGCTGTCGAAATCGACAGTGGAAGATTGGACCTCGGACGCCATAACCGAGGATGATCCGGAGTTGGCGCAGCAGATTTGCACTAAGCTTTTACCCCGGCGCGGCATCTTCGTTTCCGCTGATCAGCTCATGGTCACCATTGGCGCTCAAAACGCACTTTTTCTCGCCGGCGCTTTGGTGGTCGGAAAGGACACACGCTTAGGCTTTGAAGATCCAGGATATTGTGATGCTCGAAATGGTTTTATTTCCGTTGGCGCTAAGATCAAACCATTGCCCGTAGACGCCCAGGGTATAAAAATTGATCACCGGCTTGATACCTGTGACGTTATTTACACCACACCAAGCCATCATTATCCGACCAATGTGACACTGCCGATGGAGCGCCGTGAAGCGCTATTGCAGCGTGCCAATGATGCTGATTTTCTGGTCATCGAAGATGACTATGAAAGTGAAGTGAATTTTGTCAGTCAACCTCACCCCGCTTTAAAATCAATGGATGAAAATAGCCGCGTGCTCTATGTCAGCTCGCTCTCTAAGAATTTGTTTCCTGGCCTTCGGATTGGCTACATGGTGGCACCACCTGATTTTATTTCTGAAGCCCGGGCCTTGCGGCGGCAAATGTATCGTCATCCTTCTTCCCACGGCCAACGTACTGTCGCTCTGTTTATTAAACTGGGTTACTACGACACCATGGTTAAGCGCCTACATCAGGTTTATCAGGAACGTTGGGAGATTACCGGCAAAGCCTTGGAAAAATATTTTGGGGATTTCTTTAAAGTCGAAACATTTGGCGGTACCAGCTTTTGGGTCACCGGGCCTGAGAATTTGGATGCGGACATCTTGGCTGCCGAAGCACTAAAAAAGGGTGTCGTCATTGAAGCTGGCAAGCCGATGTTTATGCCGTCCAGAAATAATTCGGCTCGCCATAAAAATAATTTCCGCATTGGGTTTTCCTCAATACCCACGAATCGCATCGAAAAAGGTATTAAGATGCTCGCCGAAACTTTGGCAGAGATTAGCTAATCCGGCTGTTTTTGTGGCTCTATTTAAGGCAACGAATTGGCTCTGTAGTTAACAACCGATGCTGTCTAAAGTAAGCCGGAGTTGGATCGTATGTGATAAATACCAAAGGGGGTTCAAATGGCTAAACGACTTCTTATCGAGTGCGGTTGGATTGTTTCGCTCGACCCGGCTATTGGTGACTTAAAAGACGCCAAGATACTCATCGAAGATGATAAGATCGTAGAAGTTGGCGCTAATATCGAGGTTGAAGCGGACGAGACCATAGACGCTTTAGATCTCATTGTGATGCCGGGTCTGATCAATGCCCATCTTCATACCTGGCAAACCGGCACGAAAGTAATCGGCTCGGAATGGGTGAGCCCCGACTACCATAAAAACATGCATTCAAATATGGCGACGCGATTTACTGCCGAGGACACATTTCTCGGCAATGTCATGGGTGCGCTTAATCAAATTGATAATGGTACGACAACGATTTTGGATTGGTGTCACAATCTGCGGGATTCGGAAATGGCAGAGCGTGCCGTTGATGGCTTGGAAGAATCTGGTATTCGAGCTGTCTTTGGTCACGGTACTGCCAAGCCACCAACAGTGGAAGGCGAAACACCTTATACCCATGTGCCCCACCCGAGGGACCGCCTGGAGCATCTGCGCAATACCAGGCTATCGAGCGATGATGGCTTAGTCACTCTTGCAATGGCAATAACCGGCCCAGAATTTGGTGCTTTCGATATCGTTGTCCAGGACCTTAAATTAGCCAATGAACTGGGGCTGTTATCATCCGCTCATGTCTGGCACGGCTTTAACAAAAATTTACCGCCAGAAGAGCAGATCAAGGATGCGTATTACCAGCTTGGTGAAATGGGATTGTTGGGCCCTAATCATAATATTGTTCATGGCTGTTACCTGCCGGAAGATCAAATTCGCTATGTCGTTGATCAAGGCTGTTCGGTGACTTCAACGGTTATGTGCGAGATGCATGGTCACGGGGCCTTTCCGTTGATGTGGGTGGTACGGGATATGGGCGCGATGCCGTCAATCGCCACCGATACCAATACACTGGTGGCTGAGGACATGTTCGGTGAAATTCGGGGGGCGTTGTTTGCCCTGCGTTTCCAAATCAACCAACAGGCGCGAGCTGACGGCAATTATCCCTTAAAAACCATGCCGGTAAACTCCCGGGAAGCGCTTGAATGGGCGACCATGGGTGGCGCCAAGGCGTTACGGCTGGATGATAAAATCGGCTCGCTTACGCCGGGTAAGAAAGCCGATATCATTATGTTGCGCGCCAATGATACCAATCTCTATCCAGTTCATGATCCGGTCTTCGCCATCACCGATCTTGCCACCGGTGCGAATGTTGAGAACGTTATGATTGATGGTGAGTTCCGCAAACGTGATGGCAAAAGGCTTTATGCCGAGAAAAAATATAATCAACTGCGTGACGATTTAATGACTTCAGCGGATCGTTTGATGGCAGAGTCAAATTATCGGCCAAGCGCCGCTTGACGAATATTCACTGCTGATAATATTTCGGGGGATATATGACCAAACTACCAATGACTTTGGCGATTGATGATTACGACCACGTTCGTGATCTGGTGAACGGCACAATCAAGCCCGAAGGCATCGATCTCAATTGTTTGATATTTGATGTTGAGGAAACTTTTTTTCGCTTTGCTCAATCCTATGAATGGGAAGTTTCTGAGCTTTCCCTAGCCAAGTTTTGTTCCCTGAGATCGCAGGATGATCCGCCGGTTGTTGGTATCCCGGTATTTATCTCCCGCATGTTCCGCCACTCAGCCTTTTATATCCGGGGCGACGGCAAGATCAAAACCGCAGCAGATTTAAAAGGCGGCCGTATTGGCATTCCCGAATGGACCCAGACCGCGACCGTCTATGCCCGGGGCTGGCTGCATCATGAAGGTGGGGCCAAATTGGCTGAAGTTGAATGGGTGCAGGCCGGTGTCAATGAACCGGGCCGGCTCGAAATGGGTAAAACCAACGTGCCGGACGGCGTGAAGATCACGCCGGTGAGTGATCGCTCCTTAGCGGATATGCTGCTCGATGGCGAGATTGATGCGATGATATCAGCCCGCCCGCCGGATGCATTTCTCTCCGGTGACGGTGAGATGGTCCGGCTGATACCGAACTACCCCGAAGTTGAGCTCGACTATTTCAAGCGCACTGGGGTATATCCGATCATGCATACGATTGCGATCAGACGTGACGTTTACGAGCAAAATCGCTGGATAGCGATGAATTTGATGACCGCCTTCGAACAAGCCAAAGAGAAAATGGTTAAGCGCTTGTCAGACATCACCGCGTCGCGCATTCCGTTTCCCTGGATGCCGGACAAATTCCAGCAAATGAAGCAGGATTTTTTCCCGGACGGAGAATACTGGCCCTATGGTATCGAAGGCAGCCGCCAAACGCTCGAAACGTTTTTGAACTTTT
Organism: Rhodospirillaceae bacterium; assembly: GCA_018649245.1. Classification (GTDB taxonomy): domain Bacteria; phylum Pseudomonadota; class Alphaproteobacteria; order Rhodospirillales; family UBA2165; genus TMED23. The sequence continues at coordinate 15,540 of JABIIH010000234.1, forward strand.
GTGATGAGCAGGGCGTCACTAAACGAAAAATGACACCGGAAGAACTGTTCGTACCGGAGACGCAGAAGGTGTTTAAGGTTTAACTCACTCCTCCCCCCTCACTCTTTACCAAGATAACTTGGCCGGTACGTTTTTGGCGGTGCTCCACCAGTTGCCCGCCGCGCTAATGCCTGTTCAACCGTTTCGGCTTCGGCGGCGATTTTGAGACCGAGTTTTCGATCAGTTGGGCCGGGGCCAAAGAGATCCGGTGGCGGCAGGGTTGAGGCCGGAAAATGCGCGATGTTATCGGCGCCTTTGGGCTTTTTGTCGGGATCGATCATCGGCCGGTTGGTGCCCGCGGCGGCGACGGTATAATTCTCCGGATCATAGCGGAATGATTTGGCGCCCATTACTTCCAGATCAAGCCACCATTTTTTCTCATCGACCGGATTACCCTGGCCGAGCTTATCGTCCGCCCAGATCGCCAAGGGGGCCAGCACGGGTTTCAGCCACATCGCATTGACGCCAAGCCAGCTGCCCACCTGATGCAGCAGCGGGCCGTCCCAGGTGGTGTCCTTGCTGAGCGGGCAGACCTTGACGCAGCGCCCGCAGGCCGAACCCTTCATATTGGTCGAGCGGTACATGGTGCAGCGCTCGCTATCAGGCTTCCAGGTCTCGTAGCCGTTAAAAATCACTTTATCACCGTAAGGGATGGCGCCGCAGGGACATTCGCGGGCGCATTTAACACATTTGGAGCAAAACTTCTGGACGCCAAAATCAATTGGCTGGTCGGGCGTTA
>JABIIH010000231.1 GCA_018649245.1 Rhodospirillaceae bacterium
CTCGAATAAAACCATTCCCCTGCATAAGACAAATGTAGCAGAGCCGCAAAAAAAAGACACGCCAGAAACAATAATGAAAAATGATAAATTCAGGACCTAACCACGGTTCTACACAAATCGGAACTGGCATGATATAGAAGTTGAAATAGGTAATTAAATAATTTCAGCGAGACGATAATGAATGATGATGGTGTAGTCGAACGCGACTCAATGGAAGTAGATGTTGTAATTGTTGGGGCCGGCCCTTCCGGGTTATCAGCAGCTATCAGACTGCTGCAATTGGCGTCTGAAAAAGAACAAGAACTCAGTGTCTGTGTGGTCGAGAAAGGTTCTGAGGTTGGTGCTCATATTATGTCCGGCGCGGTACTTGAAACCCGGGCTTTGGACGAACTTATACCTGACTGGCAGGACAAAGGCGCACCGCTCAACACACCAGTCACCGCCGAGAAAGTGATGTTTTTGTCGGCAACAGGTGCCAGAAGTGTGCCTAGCTTCGGCTTACCGCCAGCGATGCATAATAAAGGCAATTATATTATCAGCCTTGGCAATCTTTGCCGCTGGCTGGGCGAACAGGCCGAAGCGCTCGGCGTTGAGATTTATCCGGGCTTTGCGGCGGCTGAAATTCTCTACCATGAAGACGGCTCGATAAAAGGCATCGCGACGGGTGATATGGGCGTCTCAGAAGACGGCTCCCAGGGGCCCAATTTTCAGCCCGGCATGGAATTACATGCCAAATACACATTCTTTTCCGAGGGTTGCCGTGGCCACCTCGGCAAACAGCTCAAAGAAAAATTCGATCTCGAAAAAGATGTCCAGCCGCAAACCTACGGTATCGGCATCAAGGAATTATGGGAAGTTGAACCGGATAAACACCAGCAAGGCTTGGTGGTTCACACCGCCGGTTGGCCGCTCGACACTAAAACCTATGGCGGCTCATTCGTGTATCATTTGGAAAACAATCAAGTCGCCATCGGTTTTGTGGTCGGTCTCGATTATCAGAATCCTTATCTTAGCCCTTACGACGAGTTTCAGCGCTTTAAATTGCATCCGGCGATCAAGCCAACGCTCGAAGGCGGTCGGCGCATTGCCTATGGTGCCCGCGCCTTGAACGAAGGTGGCTTGCAATGCCTGCCTAAAATGCATTTTCCGGGTGGCGTTCTAACCGGTTGCGAAGCCGGCACGCTCAACATGCCGAAGATTAAAGGTACTCATACGGCGATGAAGTCAGGCATGTTGGCTGCCGAAGCGGCTTTTGCTGCAATTTCCGCCGGTCGCGCTAATGACGATTTGATAGAATATAGTGAGGCCTTCAAAAATTCCTGGGTCCAGCAAGAACTGCATGTTGCCCGCAATGTGCGTCCATCCTTTAAATGGGGCTTGCTGGTTGGCACCATGTATACCGGTATCGATCAAATTCTGCTGCGCGGCAAGGCGCCCTGGACCTTCAAACATCACGGCGTGGATTATGCGCAACTTAAAAAAGCCAGCGACAGCACACCGATCGATTATCCGAAACCAGATGGTGAGATTACTTTCGACAAACTGACCAGCGTCTCGTTTTCGGCAACCAATCATGAGGAAGACCAACCGGTTCATTTAACGCTTAAAGATGACAGCGTCCCTGTCGCTGTAAATTTGGCTGAATATGACGGGCCGGAAGTACGGTTCTGTCCAGCTGGCGTTTACGAGTTTGTTGAAGAAAATGATACCCAACGCCTCCAGATCAATTCGCAAAACTGCGTCCATTGCAAAACCTGCGACATTAAGGACCCGACGCAAAATATTAGCTGGGTGACCCCGGAAGGTGGTGGTGGACCAAATTATCCCAACATGTAAAAGTGATTAATTGTGAAGTATGTGGGTTTGAGAAATTTGCCGGAGAAGGCTAGACTTACGACAGCTTATATCTAACCGTAGTATCCATGCAGCAATAAAAGGCGCTCCATGATTATTTCAAAAATAATAAAATGCTCTCTACTTAAGCGGCGAAGTCTATGGCTTGTACCGCTGATGGTTATTGGTCTTAGCCTATCTTTCGAGGCGGCGGCAAAAGACGCAACCACCGGACTTGAAGTCCCAAATCTCGGCAAATCGCTGTTTGGGAACTACCTGGCTGGCCGGCATGCCCAGTTTGATGCCAATCCGGCGTTTGCTATTGAGTATTATCGTTCGGCGTTGAAGAAATCACCGGGCAACGTGGACCTGTTACGCCGCCTTGCTGCGCTTTATATCTCGGAAGGAAAAATCAAACCGGCGATCGATTTAGCTCAACAACTGACCAAAATGTCAGCTGATAAAAATAACATTTCCTGGCTGGTGCTCGCCCTTGCCGAAATTAAGGCTGAAAAATATGCGTCTGCTGCTGAATTTATTGACCGGCTGCCGGATGCCGGGCTCAACACTTTTTCCGTACCGATGATCCGGGCCTGGCTGCTGGCCGGTCAGAAAAAATATGATGAAGCGCTGAAAATCCTCGACAAAAAAACCAGCAATAAAGGTCTGCAAGCGCTCCTTGGTATCCACGGTGCTTTGATCAGTGAGCTTGCCGAACGCAACGAGGACGCTGAAAAGCGCTTTATAAAAACTGCGGCTTTGCGGAAAAACGCTAATTTACGTCTGACAATGTTGTTTGGAAATTTCTATGAACGCATTGGCCAGCCACAAAAGGCCAAAGCGATTTACGACCGCTACAAAACCCGGCGCCCCTCAACATCAATGTTGGACAGTGCTTATCAGCGGATTAAATCCGGCAAAAAGCCAAAGCCAAACAATAGCTCGGCGCGGGACGGCGTCGGCGAGGCGTTGTTTAGCCTGGGCTTCGCCATTCAAAGTCAAAGCCCGCGGCAAACTGTTATATTCTCACAGCTGGCTGTCTATTTACGCCCCTCCTTCACCATTGCCAAACTGCTGTTGGCGGAATCGCTTGATGGCAATGAGCGCCTTGAAGATGCCATTAAAATTTACCTCTCCGTCGCTAAAGACCCCGCCTATGCCTGGACGGCGCGGCTGCGCATCGCCAGCAATTTGGATCGCCTTGAGGATACCGATGATGCCATCGGCGAGCTCAAAGCAATGTCAAAAGAAAACCCGACGCGGATTGATGCGCTGGTCAATATGGGCAACATTCTGCAACGCCACAAACGCTACGCCGAATCGAATAAAGCCTATGAGCAAGCGAAATTGCGTATCCCAAAGCTCAAAGCTCAGCATTGGTCAATTTTTTATTCCAACGGCATTTCTTATGAGCGCATCAAGAAATGGCCACAGGCCGAAAAAGAGTTTTTAAAGGCTCTCGATCTGCGTCCCAATCATCCGAGCGTATTGAACTATCTCGGTTATTCCTGGGTCGAACAGGGACTGCATTTGGACCGGGCGCAAAAAATGATCCGGAGCGCCGTTAAACAGCGCCCCCGGGATGGCTATATTATTGATAGTCTCGGCTGGGTGCTCTACCGGCTGGGCGATATGAAGGGCGCCGTCAAACAATTGGAGCGCGCCGTTGAATTGCGCCCTGAAGACCCCACCATCAATGATCATCTTGGCGATATTTATTGGGCGATCGGTCGTAAAACCGAGGCAGCCTTCCAATGGAACCGGGCGCTGACGCTCGAGCCTGAAAAAGATGTCATTCCCAAAATTGAGCTTAAGTTAAAAGAAGGTCTGCCCAAAGACGCGAATAAGCGCAAAGGGATTTAGCTGCCTTGCCAATAATTCAGCTTGGACCGATCGCTGTTTTCGCACCTGCCAAAATCAATCTCTATCTACACGTCACCGGCCAGCGCGACGATGGCTTTCACTTGCTCGATAGTTTGATCGTGTTTGCCGATTACGGCGATCAAGTCTCGGTAGCCCCTGCTGACCAATTGACACTCTCAATTGACGGGCCTTTTGCCGCCGGACTTCCAAACGATATCGACAATTTGGTTATTCAGGCCGCCCATTTATTGGCCGAACGTGCCGGGATTGAAGCTAAGGCGGAAATTACTTTAACCAAAAACCTGCCGGTCGCTTCTGGTATTGGCGGCGGCTCGGCCGATGCGGCCGCCACATTGCAAGCCTTAACCCAACTTTGGCAGATAAATCTCGATCGGGAAGAACTGCGGGACCTTGCCTGTAAATTAGGAGCCGACGTGCCGGTTTGTCTGGCGGGGAAGCCATCCTTTGTCAGTGGCATTGGCGAGATCATAACCCCTGCTCCCACTCTGCCTGAAACCTGGCTGGTTTTGGTTAATCCGGGTGAGCCGGTCGCAACGCCCGAAGTTTTCGCCAAGCGGGACAGTGATTTTACTGACACCACGCCTTTTGATGGAACACCAGCCACAACTGCTGAACTTGCCGCGCTTTTGAACGAGCGTACGAATGACTTAGCGGCTCCGGCAACATTGGTTGCGCCCGTTATTGCCGAGGTGTTGTCAGTGCTACATGCTACCAACGGCCAACTTCTCAGTCGCCTATCCGGCAGCGGTGCCACCTGTTTTGCGCTTTTTAGCGACGAAACCTCAGCCCAAGAAGCCGCCAAATCTCTGCAATCAGATCATCCATCCTGGTGGGTCCAAGCCGCTGCCGTGCTGGTCTAATTTTATTCCATTATTCGGCTTCGCTGCGCTTGCGTCTTGAGGCGAAGTTGCGTAGATTGCGCGCCTTCTGATGGGGCGTAGCCAAGTGGTCTAAGGCACCGGCTTTTGATGCCGGCATTTCGGAGGTTCGAATCCTCCCGCCCCAGCCAATCCAAATTAAACAGGCTTCTCGACCACAACAACCGCTTCGCTTTTAAAACGACCGGCACATTCAGATATCGAGTCTTTAACTAAGGCTTTTTTCATACCCATATCGTATTTTAGCCAGCGTTCTTTGAGGTCCGGCAAGATTCCCACTTCGGTCAGTGATTGTCCGAGCAATTCGTGACGGAGCAGAAACACCTCCTCGGTGACAAATAAATGGATATGAGCGTATTTGGGCATTCTACCGCCGTATATCTTGGGCCCGCCAAAAAGTACCGACATAAAATCGCTTTGCTGCGATTCAAGCACCCAGCGGTCCTGTCCTTCAAAAAACCCTTTGAGCCAGGGATGATCGAGCAACTTGTCATAAAATATTTTATGAACCCGCTCCAGGCAAGGCATGCCGCCCAATTCGTCAAATAATGTATCCGCCAAAGTTTATTCCCCAAAAAAGTTCGCCAAAGCACGAAACATTGAAGCAACGCTGGAATTTATGTGGGAATTAGAAGGCCTTATGTCGAGGTTTTTCTTATTTATATCTGGCTGAGGTGAGATGTTCTGCCAGGAAATCCCGAAGTATTTCATTAAATGCTTCGGGTTGTTCCAAATTGCTGAGATGACCGGCATCTTCAATCACGGCCATTTGCGCCTGCGGTATTTTCTCCAACATTGCTTCACCGATAGACGGCGGCGTCAGTTTGTCATGCTCACCAAAAATCAGCTGCACCGGCACATTGAAATCAGCCAGACTACCACTGGCGTCATAAGTAATCGTGGCTGCTATGGTTTTGAGATAAGACTCAACATGAATGTCGACTAAACTTTGATAAAGCTGGTCCCTCGCCTGCTCACTGCAATTTGGTCCCACCAATGAATCGATCAAAGTTGGCGCAAGATCAGCCGGAGACTTACCTTCTCTTAACGGCTTTTGTCGAAGGTCAACAAATTCCTGCTGCTTTTGCGGACTGAGCGCCGTCGCATAGCTAAAAAAACAATCACACAGCGTTAATGTTGCCACGCGCTCCGCATAACGGGGGAAGAAATCCATTAAAATCCGAGCTCCCATAGAGAGGCCGATAAAATGGGCCTGCTCAATACCGCGGGCATCAAGCAAGCGCTCAAGATCGTCACCGAAATCACTAAAGTTCAAGGGACCGTCATAATCATCCGACTTGCCATAACCGCGGGCGTCCCACGATATCGCCGTACACATGTCGGCGACCGCCAATTGCTGGCTGGTCCAGCTTGTTCGATTGCCGCCAATACCATGGAGAAAAATAGCCGGCGGCCCAGCGCCAATTTCATCAAAGCCGATAATCGGCTTACCATCGACCCAATGCTGTGTCATCTCTTGTGTTGTCATTTATAATCTTACCTTACTTGGCTAATATTTCATTCAGAATTTCAAGGTTTCTGCCATCAAGCGGATATTTCTGCGGCAGGTCTTCAAAATAAAAACTAGGCACGTCGGCAAATCCGGCAAAAGGATCACAATGCTTAAGATCATCGCGGTTTAATATTTTTAAGCCGGCTTTATATTTATTGGCAAAACTCGACCGTCCGATAATTAATTTACCGGCTCCAGTTACTAATGGCCCATTGGCGGAGATCATGGCAATCGGCTCGAGATCACCGGGGTCATCCCATAAAAACTTATAGAGCGCCTCAGTTACAGTCGGATACCAGGCATTAAAAAGATCATCGGCAATGATTAAGCCGCCTTCAGCCAAGCTGGCCTTAGCCAGATTTAAATCATGCAGCACGCCATCAACACTGTGGTCACCATCAATACTGAAAAATCTGATTGAGGCACCGCCAAACGTCGCAACAATATCTTCAGGCGCTAAGGTTGAACTGTCGACAGTCTTAACCGAGACGGTGTCATCGCCCAATCCAAAGCGATTGAGATTTTCGTCTAACTTTTCGGGCCACTCTTTATTGCTGCCCATCGGAATACCAAAAACATCAAAGCCAAAAGCTTTTTCTCCCTGATTTAGCGCGTGACACAGCATCAATAGTGTACGGCCCTGAAACACGCCGATTTCCGCCACATTACCGGTAACACCCAGCACATCTTGTAGTTCAATTAGCGACCAGATAACCGATGCTGCGCCACTCTGCAGCATGCCATTGATAGTTTCATAGCCACCTGATACGTATTGCGCGAGTTCATTTGGGTTAAATCTTTTATTAGAGTTCACAATGCCCCATATCTTCAGTTTCGGTGGTTTTTCTGTCCAAACCGAGTTTATGCTGAACAAAATTAATGATTGAACAAAAAAGTTCAACAACCGCGATAAAGGACTTTAACATGGCCATCGAAGTACGCCGCATAATATTAGAACAGCATGAATTTCAAGCTGTTCTTAATGTCTTTGCACAAATGGAAGGATCCGATTTTCCAGAAGGCTTCGTTGTTGGCTTTGAAATCAGAAATGAGAACCCGCTACAGATATTTGTAGATATTCAATCGCCAGATGGCGCTCAAGTTGGGGTAGAACTGGCAGAGGATTTTATCGTCGAAGCCTTGATCAATTTTTGCATTCAGACAAAGATACCGGTCTCCCGCAAATCCAAGAAATCAGTCAGACTAAGTGACGGAAAAATATCCTTCGATATGTCACTCATAAATCCGTCATTTTCGACAAATATTTAAAATTAAATTTATGACAATTAGGCGAGGTAAAAATGGTAAAATCGGAATTAAAGCTACCGGCAGTTGATCCCCTAAGTCTTGAGGAGCATTCCGGTACTTTCTACCCGGATGCGGTCAAAGGTCCGGCTGAGGCGCGCCGCAAACGCCGCCTGGGCGATGCCGTGGGTCTAACTCATTTCGGCGTTAATTATACTATTTTACCCCCCGGGACTTGGTCTGCGTTTCGTCATTGGCATCAAAATGAAGACGAATTCGTTTATATTCTTGAGGGCGAGGTGACCTTGATTTCAGATGAGGGCGAACAACTGCTAACGGCCGGCATGGCGGCGGGATTTCCTGCCGGCGCACCCAACGGCCACCAATTGATCAATAACAGTTCAGACGATGTGGTATTTTTAGAAGTTGGCAACCGCACACCGGAAGATGTCGTTAAATATCCCGATATGGATCTAATGCTGACGAAGCAGCCGGGAAATCACCAATATACTGACCGTGATGGCAAGCCAATTGGCGATAAAGTCGCTGGCGCACCGGGCAGTGATGACAAATAGTAATTATCGTTTTGAGAAACTTGCGACAAAGCTGTTTTTATCAGATTCCAGGGCGAACATGACTTTGAAACTTTTTTGGGCCAGCTTTTCGTCCATATCTTCAAGTCCCATTCCCCACTCGCCGGCGCAATTATCTTCGAGCCATTCTTCAATGACGCGATGAGATTCAGTTGTCCGCAAAATAAGTCCGAACGGCCAACCCCGGCGATCAGTTGAGCGGCGGCGATCGTCCGCCCCGCGGCGTTCTTCGGCGGCAGCTACTTCTTCTTTACGACGATCGTTGTCGCGTCTTTTGGTACTGCGATTATCATCAAAGAAAGAACCTGAAGGCATATCTATTTCCCCCGCTTATAAGCATTAGCTCTACCTCTACACTTAAGCAGTCAATCGAGCAACTACAAGGAGCAAACCCATAAAAACAAACAAAAATAGCGGTTAACCCGGGTATTTAAAAAAATCTCCGGGGCTACCCATTATTATTGGGAAAATGATAGCTTCTTGTGGTTTTCTTGAGGTTTCTGCCCATATATGTTAATAAATAGTTAACGGAATTGCCCCGCCTAGGCGGATAAATGACAATCTGAACAAGTATGGCGAAAGAAATCGTCAACTTGGCGTGAAACCTATGGTTATTGAGGTCCGACAGGAGGTCGGCTGCCAATGCCTCTTGAAGCTTTTAGCCCATCTGCGACACTTGTTGGCACCTTAACGGGTGGTGTCACTAGTATTGACCGCACTTTGATCAATCAAAGTGGCCGGGCGCAAACTCTGGCTGCCAGGAGCGTACAGAAATTATTTGCCTCCAGAATTGATGCCGCACTGATAGATTTAGGCAGATCCAATTCCACTGCTATTTCCGAACAATTGCTGCGCGATCAATCTCATCTTATCAGCCGGAAGGAGCGGGTAAATCAGGCAGTAGGTGTCCTCAACCAGGCCCTCGATCAATTTGACTATTTGAAAAATCATATTGAATATCTAGAGGAGCAAATTGCTGCACATGAAGCCGGTGATATAACCGGTGCCGAATTATCAGCAGATTGGGACAATAAACTCAGAAAAATTAACCAATTGGCAAGCGCCGCCAGCGAATCGATCAAAGATGGCAGTTCTTATTATCAGAAGAATTTAATTGAAACCCGGTCCCGCAGCTCTTTTTCGACCCAGACATTATTCGCCCCCTACAATTCTGCCGGCGACACGCTGCAAATCGATGGCGTATATCTGGGAACAGATTATTACATTACCGAAGATACCAGCGGCGATTTCTGGAATTCAGATACCGGTTACGCAGAATCAGAAGACGCCGTTGGCACCTTGACCGAGTATACGAGTTATCCGGACACGCCGACCGGCTTGTCCGACAGTGTTACCGACCTGACGCTAAATTTCTATACTGTCTCGACCGGTGCAATTAGTTTTGAACTTCCTGGGACTGGAACAATTACCGGCACAGTGACGGAAGGCGGCTTGGGCTTACTCGATGCCTGGATTTATTCTGATTTCGACAACCAAACCTCGATTGATCAGGCCAAAAGTGATCTTGAGGCCGCCGAAGGCCTCATTCTGACAACCGAAGCAGAGTTTTTACATGACCGCGCTACCTTACAATCGCGGGTCAGTGTTTTTGACTCCTTAATCACTGGCATTAATAGCGAAGTCGCCAATTTGGTCGAAGATATACAAGACGAAGCGCGGGCGGATTTATTGGCTACTCAACTGGAGTTTATCCTGGCTCAATTTGATTTCGCCCTGCTGGCGGCACGGGGTAATAGTTTGGTCCAAAGTATTCTAATTTCTCAAGATGAAGAAGATTTCGGCACCAATACAAATGCTGGCCGTGTTTTAATCTCGGTCGGCCAGACCGTAAATATTACTGCATAAAGTATATTCTGACGTTTTAATGCGGGTGTTTCTTTGCATGTTTTTGGGCATGCGCGACAACTTTTTTCATCACGGTCGGTAGCGCATGTTGATCAAATTCCTCCGCTCCGCACCAAATTCCTTTGGTCTTATGCTTGGCAGCTGAACACCGGCCAGCGACCACAGCCAATTCCAGATGAAAATGAGTGAAAGTATGACGGACAACACCAGGTAAAGCCTCCCAATCAGTTTGAATTGGCGCCTCATTTTTGACCTTCGTTCCAGCACTTTTGCCTTCCAGCCAAACCGATGATGGCACTTCTATCATGCCACCAAGCAGACCTTTTTCCGGACGACGCCGGAGTAATATCTCGCGGTTGGAATTGACCAGCCAATAAGCCGTGCCCCGGCGGGTCGGCTTGGGTTTTTTGGCTTGCCGTTTGGGCAGCTTGTCGGCCAGACCTTCAGCCGCTGCCTGACAATCGCTGTTTAGCGGACAGATATCGCATTTGGCATTTTTCGGTGTGCAAATTGTTGCGCCAATATCCATCAGAGCCTGAGCATAATCGCCGGCGCGCTTAGCTGGCGTAAATTGAACAGCCAGCTTCTTCAATTTGGGTTTTGCTTTCGGCAGTGCTTCTGTTATCGCATTTAAACGCGCCATAACCCGCTCGATATTGCCATCGACCGGAGTGGCTTTTTGACCAAAGGCAATCGAGGCGAGGGCTGCCGCGGTATAGGGGCCAATCCCTGGCAAAATTAAAAGCTCACTTTCCGAATTTGGAAAATCACCCTCATATTCAGTAACAATGAGCTTGGCGCATTTGTGCAGATTACGTGCCCGCGCATAATAGCCAAGCCCCTGCCAGGCGTGCAGCACATCGTCCAAAGGTGCATTAGCGAGATCTTCGACCTCCGGCCAGATCTTTAGAAATTGCTCGAAATAGGATTTGACGGTGGCGACCGTCGTTTGCTGCAGCATTATCTCGCTCAGCCAGACATGATAGGGATTAGCTGGCTCTCCCGGTGCAGCCCGCCACGGCAAGTGCCGCCGATGGCGGTCATACCATTTTAAAACCTTCCCTGATATTTTTGAATTCTTCGCTGCCACCTTTAATCCGCATTAATTTAACTGGGTTGTCGATGCGTGCTTTCCTGCTTACCATATCGCGGGACCATCACAAGACGAAACATCTAAAGAGTAGCAGTGATAAATTAATGACAATCCGTCGATATCAATCGCGCAGTATAAGTGCCACCGTTGAGAAACTGACGCGGCCGATATTTGGCAAACGCGGGTTTGGCCAGGGCACCATGATCAATGATTGGCCCAATATAACGGGCTCGGTCCTAGCGCAGCATACTTTCCCGGAGAAAATTTCCTATCCACGAGGTGAACGCGGCAATGGTACTTTGCATCTGCGCATCGATAGCCCGGCTCTGGCTTTGGAACTGCAGCACCTTGAGCCGCAATTGCTGGAACGCATCAATACGCATTTCGGCTATCGAGCCGTTTCCTCGATCAAGATTATTCAAGGTGCGCTGCCTGAAAAACCGCAGGAAATAGAACTTGAAAAACGCGAATTAACACCATCTGAGGAAGCTGTTCTCGATGAGCGTTTAAATTTGGTCAGCGACCCTGATCTGAAAGAAGCCCTGCGTGCGCTGGGCGGCGAGATCACGACACGGGATTAAACTTACCCTATTTTCCGCCCAAAAATGGCCCCATTTTCAAATCACTGTGAATAAAAGCATTTGTGACTGGGGTATCTGGCCGATTCCTGCAAAGTTATCCCCAATTTTTTGTCGGTTTTGCTGCGATCATCACTTGTCGAGATCAGCTGGGCCATTTATATTCATCAACATCTAGTAGTTAGGAGGCAATTTTGCCCAAACATGTGGTAGAAGTAAAAAAATCGCGAATTCAGGGAATCGCTCGAATTCTGGTCGGACTGGCTTTCATTGGATTGGCGTCAGCGCCGGCCCAAGCCCAGACGGCAAAATTGCCGCCGATGCAGGAAATTCTGTCTGAACGCGTCCTCGGCAAAGCGGATGCAGCGGTAACGATCATTGAATATGCCTCAATGACGTGCCCGCATTGTGCCGCCTTTCATGCCGGACCGTTTCCGGCGATTAAAAAAGAATATATCGAAACCGGTAAGGTGAAATTTATCTACCGGGATTTCCCGCTAGACCGCCTGGCCTTGGCGGCGGCGATGATGGCAAGATGCGCACCCAAAGAACGCTACTTTCCGGTGGTCGATATTGTTTTTCGCACCCAGCAAAACTGGGCGAAAGTTGCTGATCCGGCTGCCGCCTTATCGCAAATCGGTCTGCTCGCTGGGATTTCAAAAGAAACCTATCAAGCTTGCGTCGGTAATAAAGTGGTCTTTGACGGCGTCATGAAAATGCGCAATGACGGCGACAAGAAATTTAAAGTTCAATCAACACCGACTTTTATCGTCAACGGCAAACGGATCGACGGTCATTTACCGATCGAGCGGTTTCGCAAAGTTCTCGATGCTGAAGTGGCGAAGGCTAAAAAATAGTAAAGTTAATAACAAAGGGGGCGTGGTAACCCGTGCAATTTTCAAAGTTACGGCTTACCGGATTTAAATCATTTGTCGACCCGACTGAATTAGACATTCAGCCGGGCCTGACCGGTGTTGTTGGCCCCAACGGCTGCGGCAAATCCAATCTCGTTGAGGCCTTGAAATGGGTGATGGGGGAAACCTCGGCCAAGCAAATGCGCGGCAGCGAGATGGATGACGTTATTTTCTCCGGCACCCGCAACCGGCCGGCCCGCAATATTGCCGAGGTCGGCTTAGCGCTTGATAATTCAGACCGCGGCGCACCTTCGCAATTTAACGATAATGACGAACTTGATGTAACCCGCAAGATCGCGCGGGAAAAGGGTTCGACCTACCGGGTCAATGCCAAGGAAGTGCGCGCTCGAGATGTCCATCTGCTCTTCGCCGATGCCGCCAGTGGCGCCCGCTCAACGGCGCTGGTGAGCCAAGGCCAAATCGGTGAGGTCGTTTCAGCCAAGCCGGCCCAACGACGCAAATTGCTCGAAGAAGCCGCCGGTATATCCGGCCTGCATTCCCGCCGCCATGAAGCCGAGCTTAGACTACGCGGGGCCGAGACCAATCTCGAACGCCTTGATGATATTATGGTGACCCTGGAAGCGCAGATGCTGTCGCTACGTAAACAGGTGCGCCAAGCCACCCGCTACCGCAATCTCAATGATCACATCCGCAAAGCCGAGGCGATCTTGTTTTTGATCCGCTGGACCGCCGCATCCCTGGAAATGGAACAGAGTAGTGAATTGTTGGGCGAAGCCGAGGCCGCCGTCACCGCAACCACCAGCGTTACCTCTGCTGCTTCCGTGGCCCAAGCCGAAGCAGCAAGCAATCTACCTGAACTGCGTGAGAAAGAAGCCGAAGCAGCAGCAGCTTTGCAACGCCTTAATCTCGCTAAAGAAAGTCTTGAGGAAGAAGAAGCCCGGCTGGCAGCGGCACAAGAGGAGTGCGAAACCCGGCTTGAGCAAGTTACTCAAGATATGGAACGTGAGCGTAATCTGGCCGCCGATGCCAACGCAGCGATGCGCAATTTGGGCGAAGAGAATGAACGCATCAGCGCCATCGAACAGGACCAGGAAGCGGCGATTAATGAAGCCGGTGAAAAACTGGCCAGCGTGCGCGGCGAGTATGAGCAGCAAGAGCAAAGTCTAAGTGAACTCACGGAACGGGTTGCAGCGCAAGAAGCCCAACGTAACGATCTGGCCCGCCGCCGCTCCGAATTGGAAACTCGTCTGACACGGTTGCGTGCAAGCAACGAGGAATTAACGGCTGAGATTGCTCAACTTGAAGAAGCCGCCATAGATCGCGAAGCGGTCGCAGCAATGGAAACCAAATTATCGAGTGCCGCAGAAACTCTGGAACAAGCCCGCAGCCAAGTTGAAAGCGCTGAGCAAGCCCGCATCGAAGCCACCCGCCGGCTCACCGAAACCCAGGCGCAATCACAAACGACCATGGCAACGGCAGCAAAGTTTGAGGCCGAAGCCCGCGCCCTCGCCGAACTGCTTGAAACCGGTGACCCTGATTTATGGCCGCCCTTGATCGATGCTGTAACAGTTGAATCTGGCTTGGAAAGCGCGCTCGGCACCGCGCTCGGTGATGATCTAAGTGCTGCCACCGATGAAGCCGCCCCGGTGCATTGGCGCAATTTGCCAAATAATGGCGACACCCCTGCCCTGCCTTCCGGTGCTGAGCCGTTGAGTAATTTTGTCGCTGGTCCTGCCGCCCTGGTCGCCCGGCTTTCCCAGATTGGTGTGGTAGCTGATAGCGAGACCGGCTGGCGTCTACTGCCGCAGTTGAAGCAGGGCCAACGACTGGTGAGCCGTGATGGTGCGTTTTGGCGTTGGGACGGCTTTACCTCGACAGCTGACGCACCGACATCCGCTGCCATCCGTCTGGAGCAACGCAATCGTCTAGCCGAAACACGGGGCAGCCTGGAAAGCGCTCAGGCTGCAGC
>JABIIH010000259.1 GCA_018649245.1 Rhodospirillaceae bacterium
ATCGCTCATGGCCGTAATCGATAAACAGCGCTGCCCCCCCAAATTCGGCAATCGATTCGGCAATATTCGTAATCAAATTTACGCCACTTAGACAAAGTTCAAAGATGCTGCCCGGTGGCTCATCCGCTAAGGCTCGAGGTATAAAGGCATCTGGGACAATGGCATTTTGATCCAATAACCAAGCCAGTTCCCCGGCATCGTTGCAGCCGACTTTGCGCTCACCCCAGCCAGCGACGGATTTTTCGTATTGATGGATTGGCAAAGCATCGAGCAATTCATTGGCTACCAGAATGAACGGTCCCTCCGGCACGTTGGTAAAACTCTCATGCCAATAAATTTCAGCCTCCAGGGATTCGAGATTGCGCTGCTGGCGTTTTTTTAAAGCAGGGCTGGTTTCAATCAAATGGATATCAATGGCAGCCAGAAATTCCGGCGCCATTACCAGCGCCCGAAGCGCATCGACCATGAGCGTGCCACGGCCTGGACCGATCTCAATCAAATTGATTTTTTTTGGGCTGCCCATTTGGTGCCAAACAGTCGCGCACCAAAGCCCGATCAACTCGCCGAACATTTGGCTGATCTCGGGTGCGGTGATGAAATCCCCTTCTTTGCCCAAAGGATCACCGGTCATGTAATAGCCATACTTGGGGTTGGCCAGGGCCTCGCTCATATAATCAGCGACCGAGAACGGCCCTTCGGCGGCAATGCGTTTTTTCAGATGTTCGAGCAGCTCATTCATTGAGCGATATTAGGCGGTTTTTTGCGGGCGGAAAATCAAATAGAGACCGAGCAGCACCAGCGGTACCGACAACAATTGACCCATGGTGAAATTGCC
The DNA here is from genome assembly GCA_018649245.1 of Rhodospirillaceae bacterium. Lineage (GTDB taxonomy): Bacteria > Pseudomonadota > Alphaproteobacteria > Rhodospirillales > UBA2165 > TMED23. The sequence goes on from JABIIH010000259.1 coordinate 836, forward strand.
GAACAGAAAACCGATATGGGCATCTGGCTGGCGAAATAGTTCGACAAAGCCACGTGCCGCCGCATAGCCGATCATAAAGACACCGGAAAGAAATCCCGTCTTAAGCCTGAGGCGCTCATTTTTGGACAGCACATATAAAATTATAAACAGCACCAAGCCTTCCAGCAGCGCTTCGTAAAGCTGGCTCGGATGACGCGGCAGGGCACCGCCATGCGGGAACACCATCGCCCAGGGCACGTCCGCCACACGGCCAAAAAGCTCACCATTGATGAAATTGGCGATACGCCCGAAAAACAAGCCAATTGGTGTGGCGCAAGCAACTGCATCACCAACTGCCCAGTAATCAAGCTGGCGCTGACGGCAGAATAAAATGACCGCCAGGATTACCCCGATCAGCCCGCCATGAAACGACATACCGCCTTCCCACACTTTCAAGATCGCCAGGGGATCAGACAGATAAACCTCGAAATTATAAAACCCGACATAGCCAAACCGGCCGCCCAGCACGACGCCGAGGGTCACCCAAACTAAAAAGTCACCAACATTTTTTTGATCCATGGCGTGCGGCGGCTTGGTGACAAACCAACCAATATATTTTATGCCAATTAACAGCCCAGCAATAAAAGCCAGCGAGTACCAGCGAATGGCTAAGGGTCCGATGGCGAAAATAACCGGATCGATGTTGGGAAAGGCGATGGTGAAAGTCATGCTTGATCATCTACCCGAAACTGCGCCCAAGGCCAAATAAATTCGCATAATTTTATTGTGAACCTAAATAATGTCTCCCGCGAGACATTACTATTGTTAACCTTTTGGAATTAAGTAAGCTATCCCCTTAATTAATTTCTTGAGGGACCATCTGTGACCTTTCCAGATAAGCCGATCCGTATCATCCTGCCGTTTGGCCCACCCGGTTTTTCCAGCCGGGTTGCCTTCGCACTCGGGCCACATATGGCGAAAATTTTGGGCCAGGAAGTGGTGTTTGAGCACATTACCGGTGGTCAGGGTGGCGCCAATGGACCGCGCGCCGCTGCGGCAGCCGAGCCGGATGGTTATTCTCTCTTGATGGCCACCATTGGTAATATCGCCTTATTGCCGCATATCATGCCGGAATATGGCATCAATCCTCTCACCGACCTGACACCGATCCTCAAAATCGCCGACACGCCCAATATCTTGGTCGCCAACCCCTCGCTCGGCGTCGCGACTTTAGATGATCTCATCGCCGCAGCGAAGGCCAACCCAGGCTCAATCCGCTACCATGCGATTAATGAGCGCAGCATTCACCGGCTTGAATTCAAGTCCTTCATCACTGAAACTGGTATTGATTTGGTAGAGGTCGCGCCGGTGGGCGGTTCAGAAGGCGCCATTGAAGCGATCTTAAATGGCGACATTGCCCTGACCATCACCACCGGGCCGCGACTGCTGGAAAGCATTCGCGACGAGGACGTCTTTGCCCTTGCCGCTATTTGCCCAGAGCGCACAGACGTTTACCCCTACGTCCCAACCATGAAAGAACTTGGACTTAATTCAATCGGGTCCGGCTCGTGGATGGGACTATTTGCGCCCGCCGGAGTGCCGGCTGACATTATGGACGATCTGTTTAACGCGGCACATAAGGCCTGCGCTGAAGCGGATGTTATTACTGTCCTTGCGGAGCAGGCTGCCGCGGTAAATCCCAGCGCCTCACCAGCCGATGCGTTGGCATTTGTTCAATCAGAAACTGAAAGATTGCGCCAAGCCTGTATTGCCGCTGAATTTTTTTAATAATACGGGTCTTCAGCGGCGAGATAATCCTGAACATAGCGCTTAACGCCATCCTCCAATGAGGTCGAGCCGGCGTTATAACCGGCGGCCCGCAGACGGGTCATCTTGGCTTCGGTAAAATATTGATATTTGTCGCGGATATTTTCCGGCGTCGGGATGTAATCAATATCAGGCTCTTTGCCTAAAGCAGCAAAAACCGCCTCGGCCAAATCCTTAAAGGCCCGCGCTTTGCCGGTGCCGCAATTGAACAGGCCACTAACTTCGCGATTTTCATAAAGCCAGAGCATGACATCGACACAATCACCGACCCAGATGAAATCCCGCAATTGGCCGCCATCTTCATAATCCGGATGATGGGATTGAAACAACCGGGCTTTACCGGATTCTAGGATCTGCTTATAGATTTGCGGCACCACGCTCATCTGACCGCCTTTATGATATTCGTTCGGCCCATAGACATTGAAAAACTTGAGGCCAGCCCATTGCGGCGGTGTAGTGGCGTCATCGGCAATCATCTGGGCAACCTGGCGATCAAATAGATGCTTGCTCCAGCCATAAGCGTTCAGCGGTTGTAATTTGGCCAGGCCGTCACAGGAGCCATCATCATCGAAACCGGCTTCGCCATCGCCGTAAGTCGCCGCTGAGGAGGCATAGATAAATGGCACCTGATGCTCGACGCACCAATGCCAAAGGTCCAGGGATAACCGATAATTAGTATCCATGATGAGATCAACATCGGTTTCGGTGGTCGAGGAGATTGCCCCCATATGAAAGATCGTTTCGATCCCGCCAATGTGCTCATCGAGATACTTCAAAAGGTCTTGGGGCTCAATAACGTCGGCCAATTCATACTTGGCGAGATTGCGCCATTGATCGTCATCACCCAGCTTGTCACAAACAGCAATTTTCCGCTCACCCCGCTGAGCCAGGGCAGCAACTAAATTCGAGCCAATAAAGCCGGCGGCGCCGGTCACGAGAATCATGGCCGTGTTATAGGATGCAGGAGTCATGCAGGCAAGTTGCGAAGTAAGTTCAAGCGGCCTATATATAAAGTCTCACAAATAAGACCACGGTTAAGGAATAAGCCGATGCAAACACGCAACCGTTTTTTTGATGATCTCGCCAAAGTTGCCAACAGTGCCGCCGGCACAGTAGCCGGCATGAAGGATGAAGTTGAGCAGATGGTTCGGACCCGAGTTGAGAATTTCATTGAGGGTATGAATTTGGTCACTCGCGAAGAGTTTGAAGTCGCCAGGGCAATGGCCGCCAAAGCACGCGACGAACAGGAACGGCTCGAAAAAAGAATCGTTGAGTTGGAAGCTAAATTAGGCAGCCAAAAACCCAAAACTGCACGTAAAAAAGCCGCGCCGAAGAAATCCAGCGCCACCGGCAAGACCAAAAAGGGCTAGATTTTCTCCGATTAAATTATTCTTTTTCGCTTATCCACAGAAAAAATCACCAATATCGTGAGATGCCTCTTGCGCCCTGACTCGGCATCTGTCAGGCTACCTCTAGTACTCAAGGGGGAGTATACTACTACATCTAGTTATTTAGCTATTTTAACTGGATTTCATACTTCTCCATCCGTGACGCCATTTATTGCCGGAGGCTCCTGTCATGGCTCAGGTCGATTATTATCTCGAAGATACTCCAGAAACACCGCCGCTCGATGTTGTCGAGCAGGTGGTCAGCAACCAGGGATGGCGACTAAACCGCGTGCGTGAAGAAGAAATAGCCGCCGAATATAACGGCAAATGGTGTGACTATTCACTTCATTTTGCTTGGTCGGACGAATTTTGCGCCATGCATTTCACCTGCGCCTTTGATATTCGGGTGCCGGAGCGTAAGGAGAAAGCGATCAATACTCTGCTCGCCTTGGTGAACGATAAATTGTGGCTCGGGCATTTCTGTATCTGGCAGGATGAAGCCTTGCCGATGTATCGCCACGCTTTCCCGCTGCGGGGGACCGATAGCATTTCTCCCCAACAGGTGGAAGATTTGCTGGAGACAGCGATCACTGAATGCGAAAAATTTTACCCCGCCTTTCAATATGTCATTTGGGGCGGCAAGGACCCAGCCGAGGCGATTGAGGCCTCCATCCTGGAGCCTGTCGGCGAGGCTTAATGGATACCAAGATTCTTCTCGTTGGCTGCGGCAAGATGGGCGGCGCGCTTCTCGGCGGCTGGCTCGATCAGGGAATTGAAGGCGCCAGTGTCCACGCCATTGAGCCATTCCAAGATCATGCTGGCCCCTTTATCAATCAAGGGGTAAGCTTTCATAATTCACTTGATGAGTTGGCATCAGACTTTGAGCCCGATTTCGTGCTGTTTGCCATCAAACCTCAGATGGCGGATGACGTTGTTCCGGCTTACGCACAATTTGCTGGCAGCGCCACTTTCATTTCCATTGCCGCCGGCAAAACCATCGCCTATTTTGAAAATAACTTAGGCAGCGAAGCAGCCATCATCCGCACTATGCCGAACACGCCGGCAGCGGTGCGCCGCGGCATTACCATCGCCTGTGGCAACGCGAAGGTCAGTGAAGCGGCTCAAGCAACCTGTCTTGAACTCCTGAAGGCCGTTGGTGAGGCCAGCTGGGTCGATGATGAGGGTCTTATTGATGCCGTAACAGCAGTATCAGGCTCGGGTCCGGCTTATGTTTTCCTGCTCGCCGAAACTATGGCCCAGGCCGGCATTGAAGCGGGCTTGAGCCCGGTAATCGCCACCCAGCTTGCCGTTCATACGGTAGCGGGATCGGGTGAATTACTGGTTCAATCGGACGAAGACGCCGCTAAATTACGCAAGAATGTCTCGAGCCCCGGTGGCACCACCGAAGCTGCTCTGTCGGTTCTGATGGGTGAAAACGGCATACAGGAACTGATGAGCCGAGCCGTCGCTAAAGCGGTGGAGCGCTCTAAGGAACTGGCTGGCTAGCTAATCTTATTTCGGAAACAATTGATGCCCACGGAGCACCGGCTCAAGCAGTTCTTGCAGTGTCTGCAATGCCCGCGCTTCAAGTTGGCGCACCCGATCCTTGGATAAATTGAGTTCTTTTCCAATGGCTGAAAATGTCTGCTTGGCCTCGCTAAAATAGCGATTGCGGATAATAAATTGTTCACGGTCCGGCAAATTGGCAAGCGCTTTGGCGATGATATCACTCAGCTGTAAACGCTCACCCTCAGCCGCCAGTGCTTCTTCCGCTGTTGGTTCATCGGAAGCCAGCATATCGAGCCAGCTGTCATTGCTATCTTCAAAAACACGGGCATTCAGCGAAAGATCCCTGGTCGTCACCCGGCGCGCTAAATTTCGCACATCAACAGCCGTGGTTTCAAAGCGGTCCGCCAAGCGGCTGACGATGTCATCGCCGAGCGCATCAGCACCGTCGATTAGATCGGCTGTCAGGCGGCGTAAATTTAAAAATAATGATTTCTGGGCCGAGGTTGTCGACAGTCGCACCATCGACCAGGATTTAACAATATGATCCTGCATTGATGCTCTGATCCACCACATCGCATAGGTCGAAAGGCGCACATTTTTATCAGGATTAAATTTTTTGACTGCCTTGGCCAGACCGACCATACCTTCCTGGATCAAATCAGGCATCGGCACGCCTGAGCGGCGATAGCCTTTGGCGAGCTTTACAACATAATTGAAATGGCTGGTAATCAAGCGGTCAGTGGCTTCTTTATCACCTTGGCCGGCACGTCGGGCAAGCTCACGCTCTTCCTCTTTTTCGAGAAAGGCGAATATTTTACTCATTTTCCGGTCTTCCTGGGCCATTGCGCAACCTTCAAATAACGTGAAATCGATCATATAGATAATTTACTAATATTAAAATTTTTTTTGTGAATTTCTTCCGTATTCCGTCAATTAGCGATATTATGAAGTAGATCGATATTTTTGTGGATAAAGAAGTATGGCGCGCAAAACCAAACCAAAAAAGACATCACCAGATAAAATAATCGCAGCAACGCTCAAGCTGGCGACGAACCAGCCATGGCCTGAAATTACCATGGCGGATATCGCCGAGGCGGCAAAACTCAAGCCGGCTGAACTCATGCAGCATTTCACTTCAAAACTAGCCATTCTAGATGGCTTTAATCGCCAAATCGATGATCAAGTGGCAGGCGTTTTTGGTGACGCCTCCGAAGATGAAACCGTGCGTGATCGATTGTTTGATATTTTGATGTCGCGCTTTGATGCGTTGCAGCCGCAGAAAAAAGCCATCAAAGCAATTTTGCGGGAAACCGTGCCGTTTGATCCAAAAGCCAGCCTCTGTGGCCTCGGCGCCATCATGCGCAGTATGGCATTAGCGCTGAATTTGCTTGGGATTAAAAGCAAAACGCCGCTCGGCTGCATCAAAACAAAAGCCTTGGCCGCCGTTTACGTGCGCAGTTTTAAAGTCTGGCTCGAGGATGACAGCGCCGATATGGCTAAGACTATGGCAATTTTGGACGATGGTTTGGCAAAAATCGAAAATCTTGCACAAATTATTCTGCGCTCGAAAAAGTTTAACCAGCCTAAAGCTGCCTAAAAGAGACTTTCATGGAAATAGACTATAGCGACTTTTCTAAAGTCGACATCCGCGCCGGCACCATTATTCGCGCCGAAGAATTTCCCGAAGCACGTAACCCCTCATATAAAATCTGGGTCGATTTTGGACCCGAGATCGGCGAGCGCAAATCATCCGCCCAGGTTACCCATTATTATGATCTTGGAGACCTTGTCGGCAAACAGGTCGCCGCCGTGATTAATTTTCCAGCCAAACAAATCGGCCCTTTTATGTCGGAATGTCTGGTGCTGGGATTTCCTAATGAAGCGGGTGAAGTGGTGCTTATTTCGCCCAGTCACGAGGTGCCAAATGGCGGCAAACTATTTTAAAGGGGAAGCGTTAGCCGGGCTCGCAAGCCACCAGCCGGCGAGTCTCCCAACGCAATATCACCGCCGTGGCCGCGGATGACATCCCGGGCAATTGAGAGGCCGAGCCCGACCCCGCCGGTTTCCGGATTGCGCGAATCTTCCAAGCGGTAAAACGGTTTAAAAGCGTCTTCACGAAATTCTTCCGGGATGCCCGGACCATCATCATCGATGGTAATTTCGATCGCCTGACCACGCTGGCCGGCCCGCACCGAGACGTGATCAGCATAGCGATCGGCATTTTCGACCAAATTCGTGACGCAGCGTTTAAAGGCGTTTGGCTTCACTGGCACTTCGATCTGGCCTTCGGTATGGAGATCGACAGCCGCCCCCTTGCGCCGCGCCATACCGACAACTTCACTCAGCATTGCCGACAGATCAGTATTTTTGGGCGTTTCGTCGCCTTCACCGCGGGCAAAAGCCAAATAGGCTTCCAGCATATGTTCCATCTCGGCGATGTCTTCTTTAATCTCCTCACTGCCGTCCTGCTGTGCTTGCATTTCAAGCTGCAGTTTCATCCGGGTAAGCGGCGTTCGTAAATCATGTGACACACCAGCCAGCATATCGGTGCGCTGGCTAATCTGGCGCTTAATGCGATCGCGCATGGAAATAAAGGCCGAGGCAGCCTGGCGCACCTCGGTCGCACCTTCGGGCTTAAAGCGCGGAGAATCCCGGCCCATACCGAAATTATCGGCGGCGGCGGCGAGGCGCCTGATCGGGCGCACTTGATTGCGCATAAAAATGGTTGCGACGCCAAACAAGATCATCGCCGTGCCAACCATCCAAAGCACAAACACATAGGTGGTCGAGCTGAATAAACGCTTGCGATTTGAGACGATTTCTAAAACGCCCTCCGGCAATTGCACCGAAATAACGACGTGCCGGTCAATGCTATTGCCATCAATTTTAAATGGTTTTTTGACGGCTTCATTCATTGCCCGCAATAAAACCGATTCAATAATACCAACACCAACATGTTTAAGCTTTTCATTAACCAGCACTTCCCCATCAATAACCCGGGATTCCAGGCCGAAGCGGTTTGACGCCAGATCAATAACGGCAGTGCGGCCCGCCGGTGTTTTGTTCTGGGCGAACAAATCAACCATAGCAGCAATATCGCCGGCCAAGCCACGCGCCAGCCGCAGGCTCACCTTATCCCAATGGCTTTCATAAAAGACAAATGCCGACACCAATTGCAGCAGGATCAACGGTGTCACGATAATCAGGATCGACCGTCCCAACAGACTTTTTGGCAAAAAGCGCTTTATCACTTTTGTTATCGACATTGTCATTTCTTACACCATCAATCAGGCCGCAAAATATAGCCCTGCCCGCGCACCGTTTGTAAATAGCGCGGCAGTTTAGCATCTGGCTCAATCTTGCGACGGAGCCGGTTGACCTGCACATCGACGGTCCGCTCACCGCCATCCGGTACCACCAATTTCATCAAATATTCCCGGCTAAATATAGCGCCGGGTTTTTCAGCCAAGATTTTCAGCAAGCGAGCTTCGGCGGAGGTCAGGCCGATCATTTCATCGCCGTGGCGAAGTTCTTCCCGCTCCAGATCAAACACAAACTCACCCAGGCGTGCCTCGGTCGGCGCCATTTGATCAACTTCCTGCGGCACCCGGCGGAGGATACTGTTAATGCGCAACACCAATTCACGCGGCTCAAAAGGTTTGATGAGATAGTCGTCAGCACCCGCTTCAAGTCCGGTAATGCGGTCATCGGTCTCAGCCATAGCTGTTAACATCAGGATCGGCACATCAGCCACTGGACTGCCTGATTGCCGAAGCGAAGCAGCAAATTCGAGGCCGGTTTCATTCGGCATCATCAGATCAAGTACAATAAGATCAAAGGCCACACTCGCCATTTTCGCCCGGGCCGCCTTGGTGTCTTCAGCCGCGGTAACACCAAAGCCATTGTCGCTGAGATATTTTTTCAACAAATCCCGAAGACGGTCATCGTCGTCAACTACCAGAATATGGGCATTTTCTGCACTCACGTTAGCTAAGCCTTTCGCTAAGAAGTCTCGTGTCTGCTAAATTCATCCGGATTGTTCATCATATTTAATAATACTTGGTAAAAACCGTCGACTGCGTCGGGCCCAGCGGTTTTAAACGCTTCAGCGATGCGCCTGCGTTGATGTGCCGACAATTTTTCTTCCAAAGCATAGCCTTTGTCGGTCAGTGACAACAGCCGTTGCCGCCGGTCTTTCGAGCCTTGCTCTTGGCTAATAAAATCCTCCCGGATCAACTGACTGAGCACCCTGGACAGGCTTTGTTTGGTGATTTTTAAAATTCCAAGCAAATCACTGACCGTGATCTCAGGATTACGACCGACAAAATGGATGACGCGGTGATGGGCGCGGCCAAAATCATAGTCGCCGAGTATTGCATCCGGCTCGCCGATAAAATCGCGATAGGAAAAAAACAACAGCTCCATGGCATCGCGCAGTTCGGCGTCAGAATAAGCCGCTTCGAGATTCTCTTGAGCCGTTTCCGGAGTTGACGCGTCCATTCTGAACCTTTTCAATAATACGATAATTTTAAAAAAATAAGTCAGTGTTATTGACATATATGCCAGATATCGCTATTTGAAGCAACATCATTTCGTAAGACAGTAAAAACTGGGAAGATAATTTCATGCCAAGCGAAGGCTTTCACGACCGTGACGGGTTGATTTGGTACGATGGGGAAATGGTAGAATGGCGTGATGCCAACCTACACATGCTAACACATGCCCTGCATTATGCCTCGAGCGTGTTCGAGGGGGAACGCGTTTATGCCGGCAATATTTTTAAGCTTCGGGAACATACCGAGCGGCTGATCAATTCAGCGGAAATAATGGGTTTTGAAATTCCCTATTCTGCGGATGAGATTGATGCCGCCTGCATTGAGGCTTGTAAAGTCAATAACATCATCGACGGCTATGTCCGTCCAATCGCCTGGCGTGGCAGCGAGATGATGGGCGTCTCGGCCCAACAAACTAAAATTCACCTGGCCATCGCGGTCTGGGAGTGGCCGTCCTATTTCTCACCGGAATCCCGCAACAAAGGCATCAGCCTGAAAACCTCGAAGTGGCGACGCCCGCCGCCAGAATCAGCTCCGGTTCATGCTAAATCTGCCGGTCTTTATATGATTTGTACAATGTCCAAGCATGAAGCAGAAGCAGCTGGTTATGATGATGCTTTGATGCTTGATTGGCGCGGCAACGTCGTCGAAGGCACAGGCGCCAATTTCTTTATGATTACCGAGGGTAATGTAATCAACACCCCTCCACCGGATTGCTTTTTGAACGGCATCACCCGCCAGACTGTTATCGAACTGGCCAAAGCGCGCGGCTACAAATTGGTTGAGCGGCATATCAAGCCGGAAGAATTACCTAATGCGCTTGAGATTTTTGTTACCGGTACGGCGGCTGAAGTTACGCCCGTTGGTAAAATTGATGATCTCGAATTAACCGTCGGTGAGGTTACTAAGAATTTGCGCGCCGATTATGAGAAACTGGTTGGCCGCTCGGAAGATGCCGCCTCGGCAGCCTAACACACTAGAATGGAGCGAGATCGCCTAAAATCAGGCATTTGGATCCAGGCTCAAATTCGTCTTTGTGCAATCGCTAATCTTGCCACCTATGTGGTTAAAAAAGGTGATGCCGATGCGGGAGCAATATTTCTCCGCCTCAATGCCCTGGATGGCACCTCCTGCATCTATTCGCAGACTCGCGATATGTCTGGTGAAATTGCCTGGTCCCAAGCCGGTGGTGGTGAGTCGATGGATGATTTGACTGCCCATGACTATCTCGAAAAACAGCAGAAATATGATCCCGATCTTTGGATTCTTGAAATTGAGGACCCGGACGAGAAATATCAGTTCGATGGCGAAATTCTCAAATAGTTAATTAACGACAGTCGTGAAATTCACACAAATTCACAACTTCGTTAATTTACGACTGTCGTGAATTAAGCTTTGCCCACGCAGCCGTGATGTTTCTCCTCTTGACGTGACAGCCAACTTGGCGGAAAATTTTTCCAAATACCGAATAACTTAAAAAGTTAGATGGGGAATTATGATGCAACAGCTCAAATGCCTTTTCGGTTTTGTCGTTATCTTTGCCACAGCAATTTTTTTATCGGCACCCAGCTTCGCCCAAGCGACGGCACCCAAACCCGTGCGGGCGCCCTGTGGCGCTGGTTTCGTCCATAATCAGCAATTTCAGCCAAGTATAAATCCGCTGCTCCACAAAGCCTCCTTTCAGCTGGCCGATGTCCAGGCCGGCGCCTTGCGTCTGAGCTTTATCGGCCATGCATCTTTTCTAATCGAATCGCCTCAAGGCGTTAAAGTAATCACCGATTATAATGACTATTACCGGGCCAAAGTGATGCCCGATATCGCCACCATGAATATTGATCGCGGCAATCACTCAACCAGCTTAATCGAACCCGGCATCAAATTTGCGCTGCGCGGTTGGGATATTGGCCATGGCATACCGCGCCACGATATCGCCTATAAAGATGTGCGAGTCTACAATCTGCCGACCAATCTGCAGGATTTCGGCTCGAGTTTTTCAAATTTTAGCTCGATGTTTATTGTTCAGTCGGGTGGAATTTGCGTCGGCCATATGGGCCATCTCAGACACATCCTGGACACCAAAGCCTTCGCTAAAATCGGCCGTATTGATGTATTACTGGTGCCGATCGACCGGCGGGTGACGCAAAGTATTGAAGAGCTCATCCATAACATTAAAGGCATTCGCCCGCGCATGATCGTGCCGATGCATTTTAATGCGATGTTCACGGCAGAAGAATTCCTAGCTCAAATTAGCGGCATTTTTCCGGTTAAGCGGACGACACAAAGCTCGATCATCCTCAGCCGCGCGACCTTACCCCGCAAAACAGAGGTTCTGCTGATGCAGCCGCGAACTTCCTTCGGCGAACAATATTAGGGGAATTTCAAAGTGATGAAATTACGCCTTTTATCAATTTTATTCTTATTGAACTTTCTCTGGCTACCAGAAGCAATTGAGGCCGCACCGCTTTACGCCCAAGCTAAATCTCCAGCCAAACAGTACATTCCCTGCGGTTTAGGATTGGTTGAGAACAACCTTTTAAAGCGGGCATCCCTGCAACTGGCCGATGTGCCGGGTGGCAGCGTCAAAATTACCTTTGTCGGTCATTCGACATTTATGATGGAAACACCCAAGGGTGTGGCGGTTTCAACCGATTATGCCGGCTTACAGACACCGGATCGCACACCTGACATCGTGACGATGAACAATTCGCATTCCAGCCATTGGACGGATTTTATCGATCCAAAAATTACTCATGTGCTGCGCGGCTGGGACCCGGCTGGCGGTATCGCCCGCCACCATCTTAGATTTAAAGATATGCGCATCTATAATTTACCGACCAATATTTTTGATTTCGGCAAAGGTGCAATGAACGGTAATTCGGTATTCGTCTATGAAGCCGGCGGCCTCTGCATGGCGCATCTCGGCCATCTGCATCATTTCCTGAGCAAAGAACAGGTCGCCCAACTTGGTCGTATCGATGTGCTGTATGTGCCGATTGATGGCGTCAATACACTTAGTCATGAAGAAGCGCTCCATATTATCGGCCAGATCAATCCCCGCGTCATCATGCCGATGCATCTCTCGGCCTTCGGCGAAGCAGAGGCTTTTCCGTCAACTGCTGGGCAGAAATACAAAGTCAAATTTTTAGAGAAAGACAACATTGTGCTTAACCGGTCGATGTTGCCATTTAAAACAGAAGTTTGGTTTTTAACGGAAAAGTTCTAAAGCGACGGCGTCTATTCTTCTAGATCGAGTTCCTTGACCTGGCGTTTTAGATCTTCAATACGGCGATCAGACATGATCGTCCAGACGCCGAGGCTAAATAGGGCTAACCCAAAGCCAAAACCGAGTACCATAGGTTTCCAATCCCAGCCTTGAATAACAGCAGCAAGGCCGAGGGCGAATCCGACAATACTCCAGATTAAATGTTGTTTGGCTTTGGCCGGTAAGGTTCTCACGTTCCGATATCCTTATTTCAATCGAATAATTCAGTCTAGTAAATCGGTCTAACAGCAAAAAGTAAACGGATGATTACCTGGAGATTGCGATTTTATAGTACACCGCCGGGATGAGCCAAGGCATTTTCGGCTAATTCTGTAATTATATAGTCAAAAGCATCACCTACATTGTCAGTAATATACATCATATCCAGATCGTCCGGACTGATTGTGCCGTACTCAGCCAGGGCTTCAAAATTGATGATGTCTTTCCAATATTGCTCGCCGTAAAGGACGATTTTAATCGGCTTGGATAATTTGCCGGTTTGATCGAGGGTCACTACTTCAAACAACTCATCCAGCGTACCGAAGCCGCCGGGAAACACGACGATCACTTTAGCCAAATAGACAAACCAGAATTTGCGCATAAAAAAGTAGTGAAATTCAAAACCTAAATGGCGGGTGATATAGGGATTGTCATGTTGCTCAAATGGCAGCGAAATATTGAGCCCGATGTTCAGGCCTTTGGCTTCCGAGGCGCCACGATTAGCGGCTTCCATAATGCCCGGACCGCCACCGGTGCAGATAATAAAGCGGTGCTCGCCACCTTCCTCGCTTAAATCCTTCGACCAGTAGGTTAATTGCTTGGCAAGCTCGCGGGCCTCCTCGTAATAGCGCGACATTTTGAGATCACGTTCGGCAATCACCAAATCCTTTTTAGATGCAGGGGACTTCTTCGCTTCACGCAATGCTTTTTGGGCCTGACGGCGGGATTTTGTCCGGGCCGAGCCGAAGAAAACAATCGTGTCTTTAACGTTGAAGTTTTCAAACCGGGTTTCAGGCTCGAGATACTCCGCCTGAATACGCAGCGACCGCGCATCACGGGAGTGTAAAAACTCGCTATTTTCGTAAGCCTTCACTGTACGGTAGCGAGATTCTTTAGCTTTTTTATTCATATGAAAGTTCCGTAATTGTTGCTGGCGATAATTTACCACAGAGCCCACCGAGAACACAGAGTGATTACAATTAAAGGGACATGCATTCGTTACGTGTCCCTTTAATTCGTTAGATAGGTAATATGCCCCAATAATTATGAACCACAAAGTTCACGAAGCACACGAAAAATGAGTCCTTAGAGAGGGCAGTCACCCGCTAATTCCCCCTCTCTTGATCGGAGAGGCAACAATATTTACCTGGGGAGAGGAAAGCACAAAGGTGTGGGATCCTTATTTTAGAGTGGCTGCACTGAACAATACTGAAAACTGTTCGCACCAAATAACGATTGACCCGACTGTGAAGTCTAGATCGGCGGGTAAGGTGTAGTTTTGATTGCCAATATTACCCTTCAACGTGCCGAGGTTTAGATGTCGACTTTGGAGCACGCTGTTTGAATCTGTGATGTTACTGCTTTCCACTGCATAGACTTTCAAGTCCGGCCCATTTGTCACTTCGAAACTGGTAAATGAGACCATTTTCTGCCCGGTTTCAAATTCTATAATCGTCGCAATCCCCTGACCGCGATGGGCACTATCGGCATTTTTGAACTTACCGGTCTTGAGTGCGGCAAACTGATCCGATTCGGGCACTTGCTCAGAAACAATTCTGTCGATCCAAAGAGGACTTGCCAAATACCAAAAAGCATTGCCCATAACAAAACCAACAATCCAGACTATTGCGACAACTAAAAACCATTTACGCATCAGAATTCTCCTATTCTAAATATCAAAAGTGCTTACAAGTTTGCAGCCGCTGCACGGAGATTTTGGCAAAGTGCAGCGGCAGCACACGTTTTTAAGTGACGGAAGGTGAGGACTATGACTTATCCAACCGATTTGCAATGCCAACACCATATTCGACATCAGCCTTCATAAAATACTCGATTTGCCGGTCAGTGATACTAGATGGAACGCCTGCCATTGCCCCGGCAATAGTATCCATCAGGCGGTTTTGCTCATCTTTAGGCATTATTCTGAACAAATCACCTGCTTGAGTAAAATCATCGTTGCCGTCCCGGTGATCATAACGATCAGCATCACCTGATATCTGGACTGCGGGTTCTTTGGCAGACGCATCTTCTATAGGCCCCTCAAAACTGTTGGGCTCGTAGTTTACCGATCCTCCGCCGTTGCCATCAAACCGCATTGCTCCATCTCGTTGATAGTTGTGTACAGGACACCGAGCGGCATTCACGGGTAAGTGCTGGTGATTTGCACCGATCCGATAGCGTTGAGCATCACCGTACGACAAAATACGCATTTGCAATACTTTGTCAGGACTGTGACCAATGCCTGGCACAATGTTGGCCGGTGTAAAGGCGGCTTGCTCAACCTCAGCAAAGTAGTTTTCGGGATTACGGTTAAGTTCCAAAGTCCCAACTTCAATTAATGGAAACTCACTATGCGGCCAGACTTTGGTCAAGTCGAAGGGGTTGTAGGATGTTTTCTCCGCCTCGTCCTCAGACATGATTTGGACTTTTAACTTCCATTTGGGGAAATCACCGTTCTCAATAGCATTAAAGAGATCTTCCTGATGGCTCTCTCGATCATTACCAATGATCTCTGCTACTTGTTCACCAGTGTTGGTCTTATGCCCCTGTTCAGTCTTGAAATGAAATTTTACCCAATACCGTTCACCGTCATCGTTGATCAGACTATAGGTGTGTGAGCCATAACCATTCAAATGACGATAGGTTGCTGGTTGCCCACGATCTGACATCAAGATTGTAATCTGATGCAAGGCTTCCGGTGATTGTGACCAAAAGTCCCACTGCGCAGTACCAGAACGAAGATTAGTTCTTGGATCACGCTTTTGGCTGTGAATAAAATCCATGAACTTATAGGGATCACGGATAAAAAATACTGGCGTGTTATTGCCGACAATGTCCCAGTTGCCCTCTTCGGTATAGAACTTTACCGCAAATCCACGCACGTCACGTTCTGCATCGGCTGCACCCTTTTCACCGGCAACAGTGGAGAAGCGCAGAAAACATTCAGTTTCCTTTCCGACCTCAAAGACTTTCGCTTTTGTGTACTTAGAAATATCGCCCGTAATCGTGAGCTTGCCATAAGCGCCTGAACCTTTGGCGTGAACCACGCGTTCAGGAATGCGCTCACGATTAAACGAGGCGTGCTTTTCAAATAATTGCCAATCTTGAGCTAACAGTGGTCCGCGTGGACCAGCCGTCATACTATTTTGATTGTCGGGTATTGGACTGCCGTTCGTGGCGGTCATGATTGGACATTTTGACATGGTATTTCTCCTAATTTGAAACGATTGAAATGAATGTAATTGTTTGAACGTTCACTAATAGACTGGCCATCCGGCCGCTATGGCGAGATGGCTTAGATCATCGCTACCGATGTGGCTGTTTTGATTCATTGTTATCTCCTTTTCGTTTGGTCCAGTCTGACTGACCGGCGATGGCAGGAATATAGGGGATAACAATAATTCTGTGAAACAATATAAAATTGATATATAATTCGTAAAAACCGAATTATAGTGAGGTTGATCAATGAAACTGCTACCCAGTCTTAAGCAATTGGAATACCTGACATCCTTGGCAGGAACTCAGCATTTCGGTCAGGCGTCTGACCGTTGCAGTGTCACGCCCTCGACCTTGAGCGCCGGTATCCGCGACCTGGAAGCAGTGCTTGGTGTTACCGTGGCTGAGCGCACTAAACGCACGGTGCTGATGACCCCAATTGGGATCAAAATTGCTGAGCAGGCACAACGGCTTCTGAGGGATGCGGAGGACATCATGGAAATCGCAGCCGCACATCGTGAACCGCTGACGGGAGAAATAAAACTCGGGGTTATTCCTACGATCGGACCGTTTTTACTACCGAAAATATTGCCAGATTTGAATGCGTCCTATCCTGCTTTACGTCTCTATCTACGCGAAGAAATGACAGCTGCTCTGCTCACCCAATTACGAGCCGGCGAAATTGACCTGGCCTTAATCGCGCTGCCATTTGACACCGAAGATTTAATAACTCGGGTCTTATTTGAAGATGAATTCCGCTTCGCCTGTAACTCCAGTCATCCATTAGCCAATCAGCTAAAGATAGCTGTTAATGACCTTAGCGATAAACCTCTTTTACTGTTAGAAGAAGGTCACTGCCTTCGTGGTCACGCCCTCGACGCATGCCAAATTCATGAGACCTATATTCGGACCCAGTTCGAAGCAACCAGCCTACATACCTTGGTGCAGATGGTTTCGGCTGGACTAGGCGTGACACTACTGCCGCGTATTGCTATCGAGGCAGACATACTTGCTGGCACAAAAATTAAACTTGTTTCACTGGCAGATAAGGCCTCGCGTCAAATTGGACTTGTCTGGCGGTCGTCATCGCCTAGGTTAGATGAGTTCGAGTTGTTAGCTAAAATTTTCTCTGCCCGGTAGCATGTCCGCTTTCGGGGGTAAAGCAGACGGTATTTAGATGGTGCCAATGAGTCCGCTATTAGCCAAAAGCTGACGTTGTAAGGCTATTGGTCGAATACTTGGTACGATTACATCGACAAATTCTTAGTATTACTGGCCACTCGTCGAGGCATAAGCACCGACCGGTTTAGCCGGCTCTAGCCTCCAAAGTCTTTCTGCATTTTTATGCGCGATTGCATGGGCGACACCGTCTGGAATTTTGGCCAAGGCTTTCCGCCATAGCTCAACCTGAGGCAAAAAAGCGTCCTCCCAGTGAAAGGCAAACACGTTGTCGAAGGCGAGAACAAACCGGTCGGGATACTGAAGAAGCAACTTGCCCCATTTGGATGTAAATTCATCGCCGGAAAACATTTCGGACCAGGGGCTCCCCGAATGCCTTTTGCTAATGGGATTGGCATGGGAGGTGATAAAAAAGAGATTGGGATGCTTGGGCAGTAACAGCGCCACGTCCGGCACCTCGAGCTGACCCAAATGAATCATGCCGAATTGGACATCCTGATTTTTTTTGAAGAGTTTTTCGAGTTTTGCCATATAGTCCCGCTTGTCCCAACCCATGGCGGCAAACTCGATATGGACAATATATGGCCATTTAAATTTACGCGCTGCCTCGACCATAGCGGCGACCCGTTCATCATCGGGTTCGATTACAGCTTTGCCCGCACCCACACCTCTTTTGGCGGCGTGCCACATAATAATTTCCGCCATGGCCCGATAAGGATGTCTTTGCAACTCGGTGTTGAGGTATTTCCGCCACGTCGGAAATCCCTTCATGAAGGGTTTGGTTTTCGATTTGGCCGTCGGAATGATCCGGTCGGGATGCTGCTTGGCCAAATTCAAAATATCCGATGACGGTTGCTTAAATCGTGTTGAGATCAGAGACACGCTGACACCCGCCTGGTCGAGCATAGGTACAATGCTGCTAAGGTCGGTCCGTTGGTCAACCTGACTGTGCACGTCGATTATGGGGCCTCGCCATAGGGAAGTATCTATATTTGCAGTTGGAACCTGCGGCGTGGCGGTGCTGGCGGGCGGACTTTTAGCGCTCGGCGTTGATCCACCGCCGCGCCGTTCCTGCATCAGTTTCTGGATAAATTCCCGCCTTTCAGGGCCGCTTAGCGACATAAAATCCTGCCGTTCGGACCGGCTCAAACTCTGAATAAGAGCCTTGACTTTGGGGTTTCCGCCTTGTGCCAGCGCCGGATCTATCGGCGCTGCAAAATGGGAAACGACCAATGCGATTGCGAGCACTGGCACTACTGCAATACAAAATTTCAAAACCCGAGTAAGCATGGATTACCCCCTACAAAAGCAGTATTCGGTATTTGGGTGCTTAACATCTAGCCGGTATTTAAGTCATTGACAGTCATCAATTTAGAACGAAATTTCCACACAACTTATGTCCGCTATGGGTCAAAAGCGGACTCTTTTGCGCTGTCCCATTTATGTCCGCTATCGGGAGTAGAGCAGACATCAGAGTGAGAGTTCGAGTCTCTCCCGAGGCACCATTTATCCTCTGTTTTTGAACGTACTGTGACATCCGTCACATTCAAAACCCCAATTTTGATTTACTTATTTCGTCTGATGTTCATATTGAATAAAGTTGAAAACAATGCCCATTAGAAATTATTTAGCTGCGGCAATCGCGGCTTTTTTTATATTCACCACCCAGATCACCCCCTCCCAAGCAGCCCAGTGCGACAAGCTACCACCTGTTGAGTGGTGGACCAAATCGCATGCCAGGGTCATTGCTTCAGTCAATAAAAAGTATGATGGAAACTGGAAAAAATATATTGCCCGATGGGTTTCTTATCGTGACCGCATGCAAAACCTATACGATACGAATTCGACTGCAGTGGTGAAATCAAGGAATTTAAAACTACGGGGTAAGCATCTTGCCGGTCATATCAAAGATGTAAATGCGCGCATCAATGTTCTCCATTGTTTAAGTAAGAATAACGGCAGTGATAGCGGAAATGATAGTAATGACTTTAAAACAAAGGCCTCCGCAAAAGCACCGAAAACGCAGCCCAGCAAATCTGAAGTTCAAGTTGCCGAAGTTTCGGCCACTCAGTTAGACGTTGAAGTATCGGTAAGATGCGAAAAAACGACAGCAATATTTTTGATTACCAATCTTGGCAATAAATGGCCAAGCCTTGGTGAAATTAAAATTTATGATGTTAAAAATCAGTCAATGCTGTCCCACCGCCGCATTCGTTTGCGCAATTCTCAGCAAGCAACATTTAGAGTTCAGAAACGTGGGGGTGGCTTTTATGACACTGTTGGCCTGTGGATTTCTCCGACTTGGGAAAAACGACCTTTTAAATACGACGCTAAAATTAGTTGTTCGAGCTAAACCGCTAAATTCAGCAGCTGGACCGCGTTTTCGAGATAGATTTTTTCTTTCTCTTCAGCCGGAATGTCCATCCGATCGATGGCGCGAATGGTCCATTCCATAAAACCGCCGGCGTTTTTCATCCTGAGCGAGCCGAGCGGCACATCGGTGCCGAACAAAATTTTATCAGCACCACAAAACTCATAGCCACACATTAGCGCCGCTGTATTGCCGTAGAGCGCCGTGTCATTATAGAACTTCTTGAGATTGCCATGAGTTTTGCGTTCCGGATGCATCCAGCGGATGCGCTGCTCAAAGGTCGGGATCATTGAGCCAAGATGGTGAGTAATAATTTTAAGATCGGGGAATTCATCGAATATCCAACTGGAAGCGATAGTGACCATGGCTTTCGAAGTTTCATATTCCCAGCCCAGCATGGCTTCCTGGCCAACCGGCACTTCCGGTGGCTCGGTCGGGTGCAGCCAGATCGGCAGATCATAGTCACACATTTTCTGGTAGAGCGGCCGCAGGCGCTCCGAATCGAGGGTCTCGCCGTCAATTGTGGTAAAAAGGCGCACGCCGCGCATGCCCAGCTCGCTTATGGCCCGGTCACATTCCTCCAGCGCCAATTCGATATCATTCATCGGCAGGATCGCCACCGCGCCGATAAAACGGTCCGGGTAGGTCGCGACCAGCTCGGTCAACTCGTCATTGGCCATGCGGCTGATCTCATGGGCGTTTTCAGGGCCGGCGAACATTTCAACCGGCGGATTTGAGATGGTAAGGACGTGGAGAACATCGGGGTGGCGGTCCATAAAGCGGAAGCGCAGATCAAGGTCGTTCACCGCAGTTTTAGATTCCCGCTTTTCGAGATATTTGGTCGCCACCGGATCGACCCCCTGGCGCGTCACCTCGAGCAACTTCTGCGCTGCCTTTTTCGGCCACCAATGGGTATAAACATCGATCTTCATAGCTAAATCTCCCGGGATTTTTCTAATCTTAGTTTAGCCTACCTAATCCCTTGAACAATAGGAATACCAAGCCCTGCCGGAATTTCGCCAGATGGAATTTTATTTTTAGACCAGGAAGAGAGCGATCTCGGGGAACAATACCACCAAAATCAAGACCACCAACATAGTCAGGGCAAAGGGCGCAGCACCAATGAATATATCGCCGACTTTAATCCGGCTATCGCCGAGATTATTGTGAATAACAAAGCAGGCGATTCCCAAAGGCGGTGTCAATAAGCCGATCTCGACGGCAACGATGGTAACAATACCGAACCAGATAAGATTGACATCAAATGACATCAGGATCGGGAACGCCAAAGGCACGGTAATCAGCATGATGGAACCAGAGTCTAAAATCGTTCCCATCAACACGATCACCACTAAATAGATTATGAGCAGCTCAGTTGGCCCCAGGCCGGACTCTTCAATAAATCCTTCCATCAGACCCGGAATACCGGAAACCACGATAAGCTTACCGTAGAGATGAGCCGAAATCAGCAGAAAGCAAATGGCCGCCGTCACATGGCCGGTTTCGGTCAAGACCTGCCAGAGTTTCTTTAAATTTAGTCTTTTGAAAAGCGCCAGAATAAAAGCGCCGAAGGCACCGACACCACCAGCTTCCGTGGCGGTAAAAATACCGCCCCAAATACCGCCCAAGACAATCACTATCAAGGTGAGGATCGGCAGCAGTTTCAGACACAATTCCCCAACACCCATATGCGGTGAAGTATCCTTCACTTCGGTGCCACCCGGCATGACATGTTCCGGAAATTGCCGCGCCATAATCGCGATCAGCACAGAGAAGGCAAAGGCCAGCAAAATGCCAGGCAGAATACCGGCGATGAACAAATCACCAATAGAACTTTCAGTCAAAATACCAAATAGAATGAGTAACATGGAGGGCGGAATCAGCATGCCAAGAACAGAAGAGCCGGCCACCACACCAACTGCAAAGCGCGGATTATAGCCGAGCCGCAGCATTTCCGGCACGGCGACTTTGGTAAAAACCGAAGCCGAGGCAATTGAGGAGCCGGTGACCGCAGCGAACACCGCGTTGGCAACCACCGTCGCGGTGCCCAAACCGGCGCGGACTTTGCGAAACATATGGTTGGCAACGTCATAGGTATCTTTGCCGATCCCTGAGACACTCACCAAAAGCCCCATCAAAACGAATAGCGGAATGACGCCAAATTCAAACCGTCTGAGACTTTCGGCTGCCGCCGCCGCCAATAATTTGCCGGCGATGGTGGCGTCATCTCTAATGATCCAAACGCCAACATAGGAAATAAGCGACAAGGCGACGCCGACATGCATGCCGATATAAACGAGAACCAAAACACCAATAACTGATAAAACGCCGACTTCAACTTCGCTCATGGTTGATTACCAAGATTGCGAAGGGTTTCAATGTCGCGCAATAAATGGCGGCAAAACTGGATAGCGCAAACAATCGCGCCAACAACAATCACTGCCTTTACCGGCCATTCGGGGAGGGTAAACTCACCGTCGGTGCCATCATAAGTATTCAAGCGCCAAGCTTTCAGCATAAACGGCACGGAATACCACAACAGGACGCTCATGATAAAAACCCCGGCCAGATGAAATAGTCCCTGCATCGAATAGCCAAGCTTGGGGCGATTGGCGAGCAGGCTGCCGATCAGCATGTCGGAGCGGGTTAAACGTCCGGCCCTGAGCGCATCAGCCAATTGTAAAAAAACAATGGCGATAATTGACATCGTAATGATCAGCGGTACGCCACGGATCGGAGAATTAAAGACAAAGCGCATAAACACATCGGCCACGATCATCTTCATCATGACGAATATCCAGCCGGTACCAATGGCGTTTAAGATGGCGATTATTCTGTCGAAAAAGAAACCAATAGAAGATGCCCAACCACCTCCAGAATTACCTGAAGAAAGTTGGGTTTGATCTTGATCATTCATATTAAATTTAAGCGCGGCTTATTCTTTGTCCCAGTCGCGCGCGAGTTTTTCACCACCGGCCCGAAGACCATCAAGATAGGCTTGCAGGATCGCTTTGGCTGGTAGACCTTTTTTCTCCCAGTTCGCTGCCCAAATTTTTGGCACGTTCGGCAGTTTCATCGCCCAGCGCCGGCGTTCAGATTCCGGGAAGCCGGCAATTTTCACGCCTTTTTTCTTCATGATACCGCCAAATTTCTTGGCTAAACCCATGGAGCCACCACTATATTTGCCCAATAGTATAGCTGATTCCTGACGCAGGATTTTTTGTGCATAGCCGGGAATTTTATCCCAAGTCTGTTTGTTAAAGCTGATGCTTGGCCCTACGGTTGCACCAAAATTAACCTGAGTCAGGTGTTTTGCCGCCTCGTAAGTTTTGTAGATAAACGCCAAGGTATTGGAAATCGGATAACCTTCATAGAGACCGTTCTTAATATTAGTAAAAGACTGGTTCATTGAAGATGTGACCGGCACACCACCAACAGCTCTAATCCAGGCGGAAGCAGCGCCACTGGCGCCAATGCGTTTGCCTTTAAGGTCTTCATATTTAGTTACCGGAAATTTAGTGATCAAGTTCCAGGTATCCGAAGCCGCGCCACCGAGATAAACCTGATTTCGTGACGACCAGGCTTTGCCCATAACCGGAAATTTCTTATGTAGATCTTTATGCACCTGGTTGAGCAGCTTCACATTAGCTGTCGCAAACGGTACTTTGTAGGATAGATTTTCGAACGGTAGATTTGATTGCTCAAAGACATTTAATGTCATTGCCATCTGAGCAATACCTTCCTCAACTGCTTCAAAGGTATCTTTGAAACCAGCTAGGCTGCTGCCCCAGGCTTTGGTCCATTGAATTTTAAAATCACCCCCCGCAGCCAGGCGTTTGTTGACTGTCGGGATGTAGTATTTATTAGCGATCCGCAGCAGCAACTGTGCTGGTGGTGGAGCGGCAGCAAAGGTGATTTTCATGGTTTCCGCTGAAGCAGAATGTGATGAGATCGCAGTTGCCCCCATGATAGCTAGTGCCGCAAATTTAAGGCTTTTAGACATGTGAATACTCCCCATTTGACTAGTGTTTGATGTTTCGCGGTCCAATTTGACCGCTGTTGTTATTTTTATAATTCTAATGTCCGCTATTCCGGACCTAAAAATCAAGTGAATTAATAGGTTGTGTACTTTTGCGGGATGTCGGCGACCACCGGATTTTGGAGTATGCCAAGGCCCGATATTTCAACCTCGCAGACATCACCCGGTGTCATATGGACGCGACCGGCATATTGCACCGCTTCATCGAAATGTGCATCAGTTTGAGCCGCTTTGTCGTTGGGATCGGGTTTGAGTGCGCCCGGCGTGCCGCTGACAATAACATCGCCCGGACGCAACCGGTAGCCGGTCGAAATATAATGGATCAGTTCCTCCATACGGAAAATCGAGCCGCTGATGCTTTCATGCTGACGTGTCACACCGTTCAAACGCGTCGAGATGGTCTGCTCATAGGGGTCACCAAATTCATCTGGTGTCATCAGCCAGGGACCAAAGGCGGCAGATTGTTCAAAATTCTTGCCGAGGCCGAATTGCCGGTTGTGGCCTTGAAATTCCCGCACTGAACCTTCGTTATAAATCGAAAAGCCGGCGATATGATCAAGCGCTTTGTCTTTCGGAATATGCCGTCCGCTTTTGCCGATGATGATCGCCATCTCACCCTCATAGTCATACGCCCGCGCAATTTCCGGGTCGGGGCACATCAGCGGCTGGCCGGAACCGACATGGCCACCGGCATGGCGCAAAAAGATGTGCGGATATTTATCAGATGTAGTTAAACCGGTTTCCTCGACATGGCTGTGAAAATTAAGCGCCATTGCCCAAATCGCTATCGGCTCTGGTATAACCGGATCAAGCTGGACATCATCAATAGTAAAACTTGGCGTTTTGCCTTCTGTCGCTGAACGGACTTTTTCGAGTTTCGGATCCACTGCCAAAATCGCTTTGAGAGACGCTGGCAGGTCTGGTGCGGCGTCATTTAACGGGATTATATCCGCCTCGCCAACAACTACCCCGACTCCCGGATTTTTGTCTTTTTGGTATGAAATAACGCGCATTCTCGATTTCCCCATATTTTTTTGTTTTACAGTTGGAAAACAATTCTCAGAAAAAGTCCTTAAGAGTCAAGGGTTTCCATATAATTAATGCAGGGTCGTTCAATTATCATGGTAGCTATGCAAAATTTGCAGGGGTAATTTGAACCCGATATCGCTTATAACATCAGATATATATCCCGGCTCGGCCAGGCGCGGCAATAAAACAGATAATATTAAAGGCGCAGTTATGCCGCCAATTGCCCGATCAAAAGGTCCTTCCGGGGAGGAACGGAATTTCCGTTTATTGGTTAAATTTTAAGATGGAGAGAGATCCATGGCCTCTCGTTCGGAAATGAACAAGAAACCGCAATCGGATAAATTGATTGCCAAACGCCGTAAATGCCTAATGTGCATGGACGAGTTTCAGTCCAGCCATATTGGCGAGCGCGTCTGCCCAGACTGCAAAGGCACGTCTACCTGGCGCCAGACCGGTATCGCAATTTAAGTTTAAGTTTGTGCAAACTAAATTCATAAATTTAGTTTGAGTTATGAGTTCAATTAAAGGGACGCTAGATTTAGCGTCCCTTTAATTTTGCCCGGTTAGTTTTTCGCCATATCGATAATTTCAATTTCATGACTGACCTCAGCAGTTTTGCCCAGCATGATGGTCGCCGAACAATAGGTCTCTGCCGATAGCTTAACCGCCCGCTCAACTTTGTTGGGATCAAGATTCCGTCCGCTGACAATATAACGTACCGCTATCTTGGTAAAAACCTTAGGAATTTCGTCGGCCCGTTCGGCCTCAAGCTCAATCACACAATCATCGACGTCCTCGCGGGATTTCTGCAAAATTTCAACCACATCATAGGCGGTGCAGCCACCCATCCCCAGCAGTAAAGCCTCCATCGGGCGAATGCCGAGATCACGACCGCCGCCTGCCGGATCGCCATCCATAACCACTGAATGGCCACTACCTGATTCGCCGAGGAAAGTTCTATCCTGAACCCATTTAACGCGCGCTTTCATAATATTATCTCTGTTTCACAAGGTTATTGGAGTTCTAAGTGTAGCGGTTAATTTCACAGAACGAAATCTTCTTACATTTTGGCTTTAACTTGCAGCAATATTTAGCTCTTATGAAACTTAGTAAAATAGTATTCGGAGAAAGCCCCTATGTTATTCAATAGTTTCGGATTGACTCATCACAATGTAGATCGAGCAACCCCAGGATTTACCTTATTTGCCGCGATCAATCATGATCAAGCCAACCTGTTGAATATCGAAGGTGAAATTGTTCATCAGTGGCAACTAAAAAAGGGCGGTATCAATCACTGTATGCTGCTGCCCAACGGCAATTTATTTATTGGTGAAGGCACCGAAGATGGCCCGACAATTCCGGCCGGCAAGGGTGGCTGGCTCAGAGAGTATGATTGGGACGGCAATGTTGTCTGGGAACATCACGATGAAAATCAGCACCATGATGCCCGCCGCCTACCCAACGGCAATACGGTCTACATCGCCTGGAACAAGTTGAGCGTCGACGATGCCAAAAGGATAAAAGGCGGCATGGCTGGTACCGAAAATGCTTTCGATGCGGGCGGTCCATACGAAGATGTAATCAGAGAAGTCGATGCCGACGGCAAGGTCGTTTGGGAGTGGCACTCGACCGAACTTGATATGGATAAATATTCAATTTGTCCGCTTTGCAAACGCCATGAATGGGCTCATGCCAATACCTGCGCACCGCTGCCCAATGGCGATATTATGGTGAGCTATCGCGTACTGAATTTGCTGATAATTATTGACCGGCAAACCGGCAAGATTAAGTGGGAGCACCATGATATTGATCTTGGCCATCAACACGATTGCCACATGCTGGATAACGGCAATGTCTTGGTTTACGCCAACGGTATGCATGGCGGTGACATATTTTACTCCCGCATCCTCGAGTTTGATCCGGATAGCAAGGAAACCGCATGGGAATATAGCGGTAAACCGGTGCTCAGCTTCTTCAGCCCACATATCAGCGGCATGCAACGTCTGGATAGTGGCAATACACTCATTTGCGAAGGCGGCAAAGGCTGTATTTTTGAAGTTACCCCGGAAGGCGATATCGTTTGGCAGTATATTTCTGACCTTTGGACGCACAGCCCTTTTGCTGGCGACGTCAACTGGATTTTCCGCGCCTACCGGTATGCCGCTGACAGTCCGCAAATTCAAAATCGGGTTTGATTACTCGGCGGCGACTTTCTTTGCCGCTTGCTCGGCGGCAATCAAACGATCCATTAATTTGCCGGATTGAATAACCCCTTTATCGTGGGGAAAGGGTACCGGTTTCGCGCCGGGAACGGTATCCCACATTTCCTGCTGTTTTTCGATGATGACTTTATCTTCGGCGAAGGCCCCACGATTGCCATTAAAGACCCAATCATTAAGTTCGCTATCATCCAGCGAGAAATTACGCATTAAGTTCCAAAAATAGTGCGTGGTCTTTGAAGTTTCGGGCGTTAGGGCATTAATGATGCGAAATTCAGCAAATTTATTTTCTGTGGTCCCCGCGGCAGACTGCACCCGAGTGTTAATCATAATGTAACTCGCTGGCGTAAAAGTAATATGCTGGGTGTGATCTACCGGCTCGGTAAAACCTGCGCAACGATTGAAGAATGGTGAAGTCTTCTCGATACCAATCATCGACCGCCGCACCACAATAGTATCATCAACATCTTCGACACTGAGCGGAAACCCGGTGACGTCATCCGTCGCCAAAGTCGTTTTATGGACATACTTTGCATGGGTCAGATCAAGCAAATTCTCATAAATCAAATAATGTGCGGCTTTAATCGGGAGCGTCTCACCGAGACCAGTCCATTCCGGATCATCCATATAATGAAAATCAGGGATTTTGCTTTCATCCGCTTGATCAGCCTCACCCATCCAAACAAATACCCAGCCCCATTTTTCAACCGCTGGATAACTGTTTTGGCGGGCTTTTTTTGGTGCTTTGTCCAATCCGGGCACAGCAACGCAAGTACCTGAAGGGTCAAAAGTGAACCCATGATAGCCGCAAACAATATCGTCACCATCGAGCCAGCCAGCAGACAAGGGCGCAAAACGATGACAGCAGCGATCATCCAGAACGACGGGATCGCCCGCCTCGGTGCGATAAAATACCAGCGGCTCATCAAGCATATAGCGCTGAAAGGGTTCGCGGGTAACTTCATGCGCCCAAGCGCCAACATACCAAGCATTTCGCAGATACATAAAAACATCCCCATTTCGTCAAACCGATTTTGTTTATATTAGAAAAAGAGGCTTTCGTTGCAAATCGAAATTAGTTAATTTCCACGTAGTGAAAACAAGAGGCTGGCCATGAAAGCAAATCTGACATCACCTCCAAAGACCATTCGCGCCCTTGAGCGCGGGCTTGAGATCATGCAAATCCTGCAAGAGCATGGCCAAGCTTCGCTGAACGATCTTTATCAATCTTCAGGCTTACCACGGCCGACGATCTTGCGGATCTTGCGTACGCTGGATCAGGCCGGCTGGATTCGCCGCGGCTTGGGCGATGGCCTCTATCGCAACAGCTTTAAAATTGAGAGATTGGTCGAAGGTCTGGACCAGTCTGACCGGCTGGCTGAAATAGCCGCACCTCATTTGGATATGATCTGTGACAAGGCCTCATGGCCTGCCGAACTTACCGTTCTGAGTTCCTCCGGCATGCATATGGAGCTCAAAGAAACCAGCCGTGCCAGCTCTCCCTTTTTGCTGAACCGCGACAATATTGGCCATTTGATTAATTTTCCGCTTTCCTCGGTGGGACGGGCGTATCTCGCTTTCTGCGGCGATGACGAAAGAGCTCAGATAATTGGGCGGCTAAAAAAATCCACCAGCATCGCCAACCGCAGTGTCAGAAACGACACGGGATTTAATAAAATCCTCGATGAAATTCGCCAAACCGGTTATGCCACCCGGGAGCCGTCTTTTGGCGGTGGCCAAAATCCGCTGAAATCAAGTTTTGATGACGGTCTGGATGCGGTTGCTGTACCAATTCTGGCAAAAGCGGGCGTGCCGGGATGCATTACGCTGGCCTGGATTAGAAAAGCCGCCCCGGTACAAGAAATCGTCGCTGATTATCTTGAAGATTTACAAACAGCCGCTCAGGATATCGCGGCTGAGTTTGATAATTAAATCACCGATCAGCTCTTGAAATTGAGCGCTTCTTTGATCAGTTCATCGGGCACATCATCAAACGAGGCGTAATTCAA
>JABIIH010000157.1 GCA_018649245.1 Rhodospirillaceae bacterium
CGAACGTGGCTTGAAGATGTTGGATGCGCCACCAGCGCCACAAATAACCGCCTTGGATTTGAAGACGTGGAAGTCGCCGGTGCGGACGTTGAAGCCAACAGCGCCGGCAATCCGGTTCTCCTTGGCTTCGTCCAAAAGCAGATGCGTGAGGCAGACGCGGTTGAATACCTTGTCTGCCGATTTTTTCGCAGCCTCGGCCACGATGGGCTTGTACGATTCACCGTGAATCATGATCTGCCACCGTCCTTCGCGCATATAGGAGCCCTTTTCGGGATCCTTCATCAGCGGCAGGCCCCAATCTTCAAACTGGTGAACCGCGGAGTCGACGTGACGGGCCATATCGAACAGCAGGTCTTCGCGCACCAAACCCATCAAGTCGATACGCGCATATTGCACGTGGTCTTCCGGGTTGTTCTCGTCGAAACGGGTGCCCATGTAGCAGTTGATGGCGTAAAGCCCTTGGGCGACAGCGCCGGAGCGGTCGATATTGGCCTTTTCGGCAATGACGATTTTCTTATCCTGGCCCCAGAATCTGGCTTCAAAGGCCGCGCCGGTGCCGCCAAGGCCCGCGCCAGCGACCAGAATGTCGATATTGTCTTCTATGATCGTTTTGTTAGCCATTAGTAGTACACCCCCATTTTCATCTTGAGACCGTTAGATTCCAAAGTATGCAGGCCTCCGTCGTCAAAGCGGATATATTTCGGCTCATTGTACAACAACTCGCTATCACGCTGCTCTTGGGTGGGTCCGGGGACATCCTTAAGCTTTGGAATGGCTGTACCCCAAGGTTTGGTGGTGATTGGAGACAGGAAGTTCTTTTCGGTACCATCCCTGAATTTGATCTTCCACGCAATCGTGCCCTTCTCCTCCTCGCGGTCCACGCGAACGCTATGGCCGAGCGGCGCGAAATCGGCGTAACCGCGCACGTCAATGGCGTGCTGAGGACAGGCCTTCACACATGAGTAACATTCCCAACACATGTTGGGCTCGAGATTGTAGGCGCGTCGATAGGTCTTATCGATGTGCATGATGTCGGACGGGCAGATATCTACGCAGTGTCCGCAGCCATCGCATCGGGTCATGTAAACAAAAGTAGGCATGATATAATTTCTCTCTATTCAGAAGTTTTTTGCGGGTTAGGTCTCAGTAGTGGCTGGGCTGTTCGCGCTTGATGCCAAGCCCCATGTCCGAGGGGGCATCTTTCAGCAGCTCCATGGAGTGACTGTCGCGGACCGCCGGATTGGTTCGATCAGCGGGCTCGGGTAAGTTAGCCCGGGTGCCATTTGCCACGGATATCCGCTTTTCTAAAGCAGCTGCCGGCTTGAAAAACATGTGCGAAAACTTGGACCATGGAACTGAGCCAAACAGCACCGTCGTTGAAAGCAGGTAGAGGCCCAAGAAAATATTCGTCCAGGTTGCGTTACCGGTTGACTGGGTGTAGGCCCAGATCAATCCAAAGGTGGTGCTCAAAAGCAAAGACACGATAAAGAGGTCAGCACGCACCAGTCGGAAGGGTGAATGACCTTCCGCAGAAACATCTACCCGGATAAAAAACCAGAACCAATAGCCGCCGACACAGACCATAAGGCCGCCGATCCACCAAAGAGTCGGTAGAATTTCCGGCGTCGGTGTCGCCGGTGTCGGATAGCCAAACACCATAATTGCAGTCGCTGCGACATAAAGGACGAAGCCATACATGCCCAGCAGATGGGCAATTCGTCGCATTGGGTTGCAGAATTCTGCCGATGTCGCGCCTTCTACCAAAGCGGTTTGGATGGCCAAAGACACCTTTTCCCCGCCGCCAACCTCACGCTTCGCCTGATCCTTATTTTTTTGCATTTTGGCGAAGAAATATTGGGCGCTCTTTTTATGAAGCATATCGAACAACGTACCACCGGCAACTAAAATGACCATGACGATGATGTAGGTCTGCATGATAGTGGGGTCTATGGAAGCCGAAAGCTCGGCAAAGGGATTGGTATTAATCATTAAATTACCTCAATAGTAACATGTTACCGACAAAGCGCGGGCCGCAGGCTTGATTGCTTTGGTTGGAAACGACCGCAGCCATCGCAACGTGGGACTCCGGGTCAATCGACAATTTTAGGTACAAAATCATGTGAGCCCCCCTGCGAGCCGCCGATGATATTATTACAATTTTATATTTTAGCTAATCCTTAAAGATTATTGAACTATAAGCAAAAAATTTCAACAAAAAAATTATGTAATTAATTACAAGAAATTGGTATGTCCGATTATTTTTCTACGATAATTATATGTAATTTTGGCCAAATTATTTAATATTTTGCTGCATAATTTCGCTGCCTAAATTTTCCTTACCTCAGACCTCGTTAGCTGGCGAATATTCATATTTCAAATTTATTGCTCGGATTGTCCTTATCCCCTGATTGGCCCATGGCGGATCAATTCGGCCCGCAACGCATTGCTACAGACTTAAAGCACCAATCTTGGGCTTGACTTAATATCTATTTATCTGTATATATAGATATATGAATATTAACTTGGATATAATGGAAAATACCGCGTCAGAGGTGAGTGACCTTTTAAAAGTGCTCGCCAATGAGCGTCGCCTGCTCATCCTCTGCCAATTGGTCGGGGGCGAGATGTCGGTTGGTGAGATTGCCAAAAACCTTGGGCTGCGAGATGCCACAACCTCTCAACAGCTCTCCCTGTTGCGAAAAGATGGGATGGTGGCGACCCGGCGTGAAGCACAGACGGTGTATTATTCTCTGGTGCGCGACGATGTGCGCCAGCTTATGGAATTCATTTATCAGCAATTTTGCGAAATTCCCAGGAAACAGGAAAAAAATTCATGAGCTACCACTTTACCAAACAAATAAATACTGACTTCGACGCTGCTATCGAGCGGGCAACAGAGGTTTTAAGTCAAAAAGGCTTCGGCGTATTAACCCGTATAGACGTCAAAGAAACCTTGAAGAAAAAAATCGGTGTTGATTTCAAGCCTTACACAATTCTAGGTGCCTGTAATCCTAAATTCGCCCATCAGGCGCTAAAGGCGGAAAGCAAAATCGGTGTCATGCTGCCCTGCAACGTGATTGTCGAGCAAGTTGAGGCCGGCGATGTTGAAGTCACCGCGGTTGATCCAATGGCTTCGATGCAAGCTATTGAAAACCCGGAACTCGGCGATATTGCGATGCAGGTTCAAACTCTGCTCAAAGAAGTTATCGCGGAAATATAAAAACTCAGGATTTTTCACCAGGAGATTAGAAAAATGAATATGACTATGGATCGTTTTATATTAGCCATTGCCGGCACGTTCATTACTGCGAGCGTGGCACTATCACATTTCCACAGCCCGTACTGGCTATTTTTTACCGCCTTTGTTGGCGCAAACCTGTTGCAGGCGAGCTTTATTGGCTGGTGTCCGATGGTGACAATGCTGCGGAAAGCCGGCGTTAAAAACGGTATAGCATTCGATTAAAACAGATTACGGGCAGTAAGAGAGATGATGATATCTAGAGCGATTACGGTTGGATTTATGATGGCGGCGCTATGGGTGCCGATCAATCAAGCTTCGGCTGAAGAATTTACGGTTAAACTCCAAAACATCGAAGACCGAAAAGCTGTCTTTGCGACGGTCGAGAGTATCGATCGCGTTCTCGCCCGGGCGCGCATTGGCGGTACAATTGGAGCTTTGGGTATCGATGAAGGCTCCAAAGTCGCCGCGGGCCAGAAGATTGCCGTAATTACCGATAAAAAGCTGCCGCTTAAATTGAAGTCCTTGAACGCCAAGCTGAATTCCTTGACGGCACAACGAAAACTCGCTCAAACCGATTTGAAGCGGGCGAAGTCCTTGCGCCGAACCGGTGCGGCAAGTCAGGCCCGCCTCGATTCAACTCAGACGAAACTCGATATTGTCAAAAGTGAGATCGCTTCCCTCGGCGCTGAGCGTTCGATTGTTATTCAACAGATCCAGGATGGTGAGGTGCTCGCCCCCGCTTCGGGCCGAGTTTTGTCGGTTGCGATTACCAATGGCAGCGTCGTTATGCCGGGCGAGACCATCGCGGTGATAGCTAAAGACAGCTATATTTTGCGGTTAAGGTTGCCGGAACGTCACGCTGGGTTTTTGAAAATTGGTGATAAAGTTCAGGTTAGCCAACGCGGGAAAGTTGGCGCGGATATGGTGGCGGACGCCACGATTCAGCAGGTCTATCCGGAGATGAAGCAAGGGCGCGTGATCGCTGATGTGAAAGTCTCAGGCCTCGGAACTTATTTTGTTGGTGAGCGCACCCGCGTTCATATCGCCACCGGTAGTCGCGCCGTTATTGCCGCGCCAAAAAAGTTCTTTTTCCAGCGCTATGGCATTACTTTTGCCAAATTAAAAAGCGGTGACGAGGTCATCTTGCGGTTGGGCTTGCCGGTTAAAATTGCGAACGAAGATGCCATCGAAGTACTGTCCGGTCTTAAGGCTGGCGATATTTTGGTGACGCCATGAAATTAGGCATATCGGGTAACCTGACGCGGCTGTTTATCAGCTCGCCGCTGACGCCGCTTTTATTACTGGCGACCATAGCGATTGGTGCCATTGCGCTCATTGTCATGCCGCGGGAAGAAGAGCCGCAGATCAGTGTGCCGATGGTCGATATTATGATCAAAGTCGATGGCTTAAAGGCGGTTGATGCGGTTGAGCTTGTGACCGAGCCGCTTGAAGACATTGTTAAAGGGATTGAAGGCGTCGAGCATGTCTATTCTCAGACCGACGATGACCAAGTCTTGGTAACAGCGCGTTTTCTTGTCGGCACGGATCAAGACCGCGCCGTCTTTAAGGTGCATGAAAAACTGAACGCCAATATGCAGCGCATTCCAATTGGAATACCGCAGCCGCTTATTGTTGGTCGTGGCATTAATGATGTTGCCATATTGGTGATAACTTTATCACCCAAAGCCAACGACAAAAGCAACTTAGGTTCAACGCAACTTTTTCGTCTGGCGGATGAATTGCAACATGAGCTGGTCAAGGTTGATGAGGTCGGGCTGACCTATATTGTCGGCGGTAGTCCCGATCAAATTCGCATCGAGCCGGATCCTGAAAAATTGAACCTTTACGGCGTTACCTTGAATCAGCTCGTCACCAAAGTTCATGCCGCCAATCGTTCGCTCTTAGCCGGTCAATTCAATAAGGCGGGGAAAAACATACCTGTTGTTACCGGCCAAACGCTGCAAGGTATTGCCGATATCGGGCAACTTCTCATAACGACTTTTGATGGCCGGCCGGTTTATGTGAAGGATGTGGCTGATATCGTCATTGGCGCCCGCAATGAAGACAGCCGGGTCTGGCAGTTTGAGCCCCAAAGTAAATCCGAGAAGAATGCCGAGAATTTTCAACTGCGCCCTGCCATCAGCATCGCCTTTGCGAAGCGCCAAGGTGCCAATGCTGTGACGGTTGCTGAAAATGTCCTTAAAAGGCTGGGAGATATTCGGAGCAAATTATTGCCGGGTAATATAGATGTCGCGATTACGCGAAATTACGGCGAGACCGCCAGTCATAAAGCCAATGAATTACTGTTCCACTTGGTTGCGGCGACGATTGCCATTGTTCTGATTATTGTTCTGTTCATTGGCTGGCGTGAAGGCGCGGTTGTCCTGGTTGTGATCCCGGCGACTATTCTGTTCACTTTCTTCTTATCCTGGCTGATGGGCTTTACCATCAACCGCGTGAGCCTTTTTGCGCTAATTTTCTCAATTGGTATCTTGGTCGATGACGCCATTGTTGTGATCGAGAACATCGTGCGCCATTGGCAGATGAAGGATGATAGGAACCACATTCAGGCGGCGATTGAAGCCGTTGCTGAGGTTGGCAATCCGACCATTATTGCAACGCTGACCATTGTCGCGGCGCTTTTGCCGATGATGGCTGTCTCCGGATTAATGGGCCCCTATATGAGCCCAATCCCCGCCAACGCCTCCGCGGCAATGCTGTTTTCCTTCTTTGTCGCGGTCATTATCACACCCTGGCTTTTGGTAAAGCTGAGAGGACGCGCGAGCGCTTCCTCCCGCCACGAGTCCGAGCATGGTGGTGTTTTGGGAAACATCTACCGCGCTGTCGCCATTCCTTTGTTGCAGGGACGGCGGCGTTCCAGAACTTTCCTGATCCTTGTCGGTGCGGCTACAATGGCTTCCTTTATTTTGTTTGCCACCAAAGACGTAACGGTAAAGCTGTTGCCGTTCGATGATAAGTCGGAACTGCAAGTCGTTGTCGATCTGCCTGAAGGCAGCTCGTTGGAAGATACCGAGCGCGTGCTTTTTGCCGCGACTAAAAAACTGCAAGCCGTGCCGGAACTGGCAAATGTCCAGCTCTATGCCGGCACCTCAGCACCCTTTGGCTTTAATGGCCTGGTCAGGCATTCTTATTTGCGGAGCAAACCTGAATTCGGTGATCTCCAGGTCAATCTATTGCCGAAAGAGCAACGGGATCGGCAAAGCCACGCAATTGCTCTTGAAGTGAGGGAATTGCTAAAGGGCATTGCTCTGCCAGCAGGCGCGGTGCTTAAAGTTGTCGAAGTGCCGCCGGGGCCGCCGGTTCTTGCGACCTTATTGGCGGAAGTCTACGGGCCTGATGGCGAAAGCCGCCGCCAGGC
Organism: Rhodospirillaceae bacterium; assembly: GCA_018649245.1. GTDB lineage: Bacteria > Pseudomonadota > Alphaproteobacteria > Rhodospirillales > UBA2165 > TMED23. Next base: position 6,621 of record JABIIH010000157.1, read on the forward strand.
CGTGGAACTGGTTAAGCAAGCTTTCAAAAAAGTTGATTTTGTTGTCGATATCGACGATTCCGTCGGCCAGCCTGCTGACCGCTTGAGAATTAAAATCGATAATGAGAATTTGGAGTTCCATGGTGTCGAGGAGATCGACGTTTATGATACCATTCAAGCGCTGATCGGCGGCGTTAGTGTCGGCTATTCCCACCGGGGTTCGGGTGCCAATCCCATTGAGATTGCTATTAAATTGCCGAAAGCCGGACTATTTCCAGGTGAGCGTCTGTTATCGACACCGGTTCCGGCTAAAAAGGGTGTCATCGAATTAGGCGATCTGGTTCAGCTGAGCTATGAAAAAGCGTCCTACCCGATATTCCGCCGCGATAGTCGGTTTGCTGAAATGGTGATGGCCGAATTGGCCGGCCGTTTTGAAGCGCCGGTCTATGGTATGTTGGCGGTGGAAGAAGCTCTCAAGAGTCTTGAGAAAGACGAAGCTTCGGTTGAGGTGCGTTATCGTGGTCAGCCGGAAGACGAGAGCCGTGTCTCGGTCCTCTGGGATGGCGAGTGGGAAATCACCTATACGACCTTCCGGGATATGGGCCTGGCCTTTGGCGTCGCTCTCCTCGGTATCTATCTGCTGGTTGTCGCTCAATTTAAAAGCTTTCGGCTGCCTTTGGTGATTTTGACGCCGGTGCCGCTTACCTTGATCGGTATCATCTTTGGCCATTGGTTATTCGGCGCGCCCTTTTCGGCAACCTCGATGATTGGCTTCATCGCCCTTGCCGGTATTGTCGTCAGAAATTCAATTCTGCTGGTTGATTTTATTCGCAGCCGCCAAGCCGAAGGCAAAGCGCTCCGAGATAGTTTGCTCGAAGCGGGGGCCATTCGGTTTAAGCCAATATTTTTAACTGCCGTTGCCGCGATGGTCGGCGCCGCCTTTATTCTATTGGACCCGATTTTTCAGGGATTGGCGATTTCCATGTTATTTGGCCTGGCCTCATCAACGGTGCTCACCCTTCTGGTAATTCCGGCCATTTATATTTTGTTGCGTGATGATGGCATCGAATTGAACGATTAGAACCGCTGGTCAGAAGGATGCGAATTGGACTCTGTATATGGGGCTAAAACATTTTGCTGGGCCCGCGGCTTCAAGTACTATCAGCCTATACCAGTTCCCCATCAAAAGTTCAGATCAACATCTCAGCTTGTCAGTCTTCTAATGTCTGCTTGTGGCTGAGGCTGTTGAAAAACTCAGTGATAAATAAGGTTTGAAATTTGCTTTTATTATAAGCGGACATTTTTGATCCCGCTTTCTGCCTATTTGGCAGCGGGATTGGTATTTTTTCTGCTTTTCTAACCCTTATTGCTTCA
>JABIIH010000225.1 GCA_018649245.1 Rhodospirillaceae bacterium
AACGTCCATAAATATGTAGGAACCAGTTTGATGTTCAGTGAATATCTTTCGCGAGCGGTCAATTGCATGCGTACCGGTGCCGCCACCGCTGATAATTGAAGGTTTAAGCTGAGCATTTGCCAAAGCGTCTAAACATATCTGGAGGTGATCAAGTTGCGTACTATACTCTTGCACGCGGTCAGCATAAGCTTCAATATGTTGCACTCTTCCCGAATAAGCTTGAACACCGCGATAATTCAATTGGGGGCTGTCATCGACTAGCCGGGCCAGCCTGACTATTTCGTCTGTTGCATGAATGCCGGTTCGGTGCATGCCGATATCGATATCAATTAAGACATCCAACAGAACGTTTTCCCGCCCGGCGGTATCCGCCAAATCGGAGATATTTGTTGAATTATCAGCAACGATTTTCAGCTTGTCGGCTTTTTTATTCAGTTCAACAAGCCGGTTTACTTTGGCCGCCCCAACAATTGGTGAAGTGATGAGTACGCCACTGATGCCAGCCTCTACCATAACCGTGGCTTCATGAAGGGTTGCACAACAAACGCCGACCGCTCCTGCGGCGATTTGGCGATTGGCAATTTCTGAGCATTTATGGGTCTTCGCGTGCGGTCTCGAACGCAAGCCGGCTTCTCCGCAAAATTTAGCATGTGTGGCCAAATTTTTCTCGAAGACATCCAAATCGAGAACGAGGGCCGGAGTTATTAACGCCCGCCGTGAGCCGGGAATATCAATAAGGCTTTGATTGGGACCGAGATCGGGCAATTCAATATCTTTCTAACAGAGTAACGCTAGATCGACCTTATCCCGTGGAATTCATTTCGCCAATAGATCAGTGAGCCGCTCGGATTAAATTTACGCGCTACACCAGCGCCGCCACATTTCCCGGTATGCAATCTCAACATTGTGAGCATACTGACCGGCGTCACAGAGCGTTGAACTGGTTAAGCGGTCACGTAATGATCCGCGTAGCCGGCGCAAATCGCTCAAGTTTTCAGCGAGTGCTTGGGTGGCGTTGATATAGGTTCTTGGCGTGTCTGCGATAAGATGATCGAGTCCTACTCGCTGCAAAATTGAGCCGGCAACGCGATCTACAAAATGTTTGCCCTGCATTGCTACCACCGGAACTCCCATGGCGAGAGCTTCATATGTTGTTGTCGCGCCATTAAAGGGGAACGGGTCGAGCGCAATATCAATGTGATGGTAGAGCGCCAAATGTTCAGCCCGTTCATCAATATTGCCAACCAGCAAAAGCCGGTCCTCGGTAATGCCAAACTGGGCAAACTTACTTTGCCAATGTTTAACCAAATTAGCGTCTTCGAAATAGTTGCGATGTTTTAAGAACAACCGGGAATGTGGCACCGAAGCCAAAACATCGGCCCACAAGGCAATAACATGATCGTTGATTTTCTCCGGCTTATTAAAACTGCCGAAAGTCAAAAAGCCATTTTGATCTGTCGGCAAGGATGAGACAGCCGGGAAATCTGCTGGTGGGGGAAATTGATAAAACACCGGTAGGCGATAAAGCTCTTCTCTGAATTTTTCTGGTGTGTCGGCGGGATGAAGCGATTTATCGGTGAGCCAATAATCCATTTGGGCCAGGCCGGAGGTGGCGCAATCATGATAGCTGATTTGCACCGGCGCAGCGCGATGGGCCGCCACTGTGGGCCGGTTGAGGTTAAATCGTCCAGCCAGGCTAACCAGAATATCGATCTCGTCAGAAGTTATTTGGTTAGCCACCTGGGCGTCGATTAGACCGGATGTTGAGTGCCAGTGATCGGCATGCGTCTTAAACTGCTCGGTAATCTCATCACTATTTTTATTCTCAGCGTAGATGAAGATTTCCACCTCGCTCGGATCGTGATGGCTGATCAGCGGTAAGATATTGTAGCCAACGGGATGGGCATGAAAATCTGACGATAAATAACCGACCCGGAGCTTGCGGTTGATGTCACGGTCCCGCCCTTGAAACCTGTGCTGATCAAAGGAAGAACGATCATACTTGCGGCCAAAATCCTGGTGGATCTGATATAAATCATCGCTGGATTGCTGCGGCAAATTGAGCGTATTGATCAGCAAATTGCGTTCCGCCAAGTGGCAATTTGGATCAATTTCAAGAGCCCGACGGTAGGTTCGGTTGGCGTTATCCAATAATCCAATCGCCTGTTCAATGATGCCGAGATTGTTAAATAAGCGTCCGTCTTCAGGCCTCAGCAGAATGGCGCGCCGGGAAGCTTTCATGGCGCCTGTCAAATCGCCGGTTTTGGCTAGCGCTTGGCTGAGATTGCTATGGGCCTCGACACAGTTGGCATCAATTTTCAACGCCCGCATGGACTGTTCGATAGCATCTTCAAATTGGCCGGCGGTAATAAGGGCATTACCAAAATTAACCAGGCAAGAGAAGTTTTCAGGATCAAGCGCTAAGGCTGCTTCCAACGCGGCCACTGCTTTTTCCGGCAGCCCTTGATCTAAATAGGTAACGCCGAGATTGAAATGGGCTTCAATATTTTCCGGCTGTGCTTTGGTGGCACGCGACAATAAATTGCTCGCTTGCTCAAGATTGCCGGTTTGATGGGCCAGCAGACCGAGCAGCCGGAGCGCTTCGCTATGCTCCGGATCGCTTGCCAAGACTTGGCGATATATGGATTCCGCCCGGGCGAGATTACCCGCCCGGTGATGGTTTTCACCGATTAAAAGCTCGTCAATTGAAGCCGTATCTGATTTTAAAGCCTGATTGCCAGCCATGTGGCTCGTCACTCAAAAAAATGGACACAAATATCCAGGCTATTGTGGCGAATTAATGTTAATGAGCGGTAAAGGTGTTGATTCTAATAGCTAATTATTTTTGCGTAAGCGGAGGAGGAGTTCGTTATAGGAACCGTCTTTCTTCATTTGCGTCAACGCCGCATCAAATTTTTTGATGAAACCCGCCCCTAAATTAGATTTTTTGGACAACAATAAGGTAAAATCCATTTGGGCATAAATTTTTGGCAAGGTGATGAGTACTTTTTCCAAGCCAAATGATTTGATTGCTGAGGTTGCCGTTGCCATAGGTTGAATGAGCACATCGGCACGGCCAATATTTTCCATGCGCAAGCAGGCCTGGACATTCGATGCGGTCATATAGTCAATCTTGTGTTTGCCGTAGAAATTCTTGGCAAATCCATTGCCTAAAATGTCACAGACACGAAGTTTGTTAAATGTTTGTATTCCAGGATCATTTTTCAGGCTGTCATGAGCGGTGCTGTCTTTTTTTACAATGGCGCGCATCTCAAGCGAATAGACAATATTATTAGACGAATACGCATAATCTAAACGAGTTTTTGTTGGTACAGTGACAAAGGCATCACTCAGCCCTTTTTTGACCTGCAATTGAACACGTTTCCATGGCGATCCTGTTTGGAGGACACGAAAGCCCATGCGTTTTTCAATAATTTCACGCATGACATTGGGCAAGATGCCGGCAACGCTTTTACCGACACCGGAGGAATAAGGCGGCCAGTCCGAATTGTAAGAAAGCTTTACCGGCTCAGCTTTAACTGTATGAAAGTTAGCCAATACGAGAATCAAAGCAGTGAATACCTGCAAATTCTTCAACATCGAGAAATATTACCTCTGAAATTTAGTCATTTCTGCCACAATTCAACTTGGAATCGTTTTAATCTATTCGGTTAAGTAATAATTTTATTAGTGAAAAACAATGATACATAAATTCACATCATTCTACATTGGAGCCATATTCTCGTTACATTTGGTCGCTATATTGGGCACACGTAAAAAAATACGGTCAATCCTTTAAAAGGTGTGTGTGACATGGAAAACCAAAATCAACAGCCCTCATACGGTAATACGACCTATCAATTTTACCTAGCAAAAAACCTCGTACATTCCCTCGGCTTTCGTGACGCGATTGATGCCTGCTATCGGAACAAATGGGATGACACAATGGAATTGATCCGGAGCCACGAATTTACCCGTGATCGCCACTAAAGTGACGCTTGAATTTTTTGCCTTTGGTTGATTTAATCAAAGATATGAGTTCTAACCTGTTGGCATAAGACGAACAGGAATTAGGGAACTCACTGGAATAACTTTTTTAGTTTTCGGTCGGGTTAAAAAATAGGTTTTAGCCCGCGTGAGCAACTCTCTCTCTCAAAAACTTCATACCGTCCCAGCTGCCATTGTGTTTGGCTTAATCGCCGCCTTCATTTGGGGTGTCTGGCCTGTTGTCTCTGCTTTGAGCATCGATCAATCCTTATCGGCCTTAGATTTAACAGCGCTCCGTTTCGGTGTTGCCGCGATCATTCTGTTGCCGTTGTTTTGGAAACTGAAACTCGGCATTTTCGGGCGCGGCCAGTTAAGCTGGAAGGCAGTAATTTTACTCGTCACGGGGGCCGGTCTGCCTTATGTGCTGGCGGGTACGGGCGGACTGGAATTTGCACCGGCGGGTCATTTTGGCGTGATCACGCCAAGCACTCAACTTATGACGTCAACTCTTGGCAGTTGGCTCATACTCAAGGAAACACAAAGCCGTACAAGATGGATTGCGGTCGGCATTATTCTCTGCGGCGTGGTTATGACCGGCTGGGAAGGTTTGCAAGGCCGCGGTGAAAACGTTTGGATCGGTGACCTGATGTTTTTTTCAGCCGGAGTGTTGTGGGGGACCTTTACACTATCTGCCCGGCACTATTCGGTTGAAACCTTTCATGCAGCGGCCGTCGTTTCCGTGTGGTCGGCGGTAATATTTTTTCCAATCTATCTATTTTTCCTGGATTCAGGTATTCCCACGGCTTCGATTTCAGAAATAATAATTCAAGGTGTAGTGCAGGGACTACTCACCGCCGTAGTCGCGCTTATTCTATTCACTCGGGCAATTGCAATTATCGGTGCCGGGCGCTCTGCGGTGTTTCCAACCTTGGTGCCAGGAACGGTAGTTATATTAGCTATTCCAATATTAAACGAGTATCCAACCTTGATTGAAATCATCGGCTTGATTATCGTTTCGATTGGCATGGTGTTGGCGATGGGATTACTGGATCGATTTATAGGGCAGAGGCGTTAGGTTTACGGAACTATGGGACTTTCAATATTTTCAAAGCGTAAACGGCCCCTCCATCTCGGCAGCTATCCGATGGAGAAGATCAAACGGGTCGACGAGACCACGACGCTGATCATTGATGATGAAGTACAGCGCACGCCGGCGCGGGTGAACGGTTTTTTCCGGGCGCGCTTTGGTGATTTTGGTGAGAAGGCGCAATCAGGCGTTAAACGGTTTGTCATTAAGTCACCGCTATCGGCAGCGATTCGCAACAATATTGACCAGCTGGTGCCAATTCAGGATGGCGACGCAGCTGCGGAAAAAGCGCCGATCCCCAATGATCCGCGAAAACTCTCTGAGCACATTAAAGCGCTGTCGTATTTTCTCGATAGTGATCTTACCGGCATTTGCGAAGCTAAGGACTATTGCTGGTACAGCCATGATCTCAAGGGCAACGAAATTGAAGTGAAGCACAAATACGCCATTGTGCTGGTGATCGATCAGGGCTTCCACACCATGGATTCAGCCTCCGGTGATGATTGGATTTCCAGCGCCCAAAGCTTTCGCGCCTATTTGCGCGGTGCTGAAATAGCGAATGTGATTGCTGATTATATCCGCCAGCTCGGCTACAGCGCCCGCTCCCACACCAATATGGACAGCCAAGTTCAGCATGTGCCGCTGTCGCTTTTGGCGGGGCTTGGCGAGATGAGCCGGATCGGCGAGATGATCCTGAACCCGTTTATTGGTCCGCGCTTGAAGACTGCCGTGGTGACCACCGACATGCCGTTAGAAATCGATAAGCCGATTGATTTCGGCCTTCAAGATTTTTGCAATAAATGCCAGAAATGTGCTCGCGAATGCCCCTGTGGCGCGATCCCGTGGGGTGAGAAAATTATGTATAACGGCTATGAAACTTGGAAGCCGGATTCGGAAGCCTGCACCAAATACCGCACCACCAATCCCGGCGGCTCGGCCTGCGGTCGTTGCATGAAAATGTGTCCCTGGAACAAGGAAGGCCTGATGCAGCATCGGCTTGCCATCTGGATGGCGATTAAGCTGCCCTTTACCCGGCGCTTCCTGATCTGGCTCGATGATCATTGGAAATATGGCAAACGCAACCCCGATAACCGCTGGTGGTTTGATCTCGAGACCGTTGAAGGTAAAACCGGTGTGCCGGTAAAAACAAATGAGCGTGATCTCAGCCTCGGCAAAAAACCGCCCAAGAGCAATCGCTTTGCAGTGTATACCCCGAATGTCTGGCCGGCACATGATGCCAAGGAAACCGTGCCGACCGACCGCAAAGATGGTCAGGCCCGCTATCAGGCCGCGGAGAAGCCAACTGCGGCTAAAGAGCGGGTGGCTGATAAGCCAGTTGTGAGATCATAGCCCGATCATGAACACAGGTTATTCCCCCAATAACGCTTTAAAAGGCATCGCAGTCATGATCATCGGTATGGTCGGCATGGCCGGTACTGATGCTGCCGGTAAATGGCTGATGACTGCCGACTATTCGGTGTTTCAGGTGGTTGCCGTGCGGGGTTGGATGATTGTTGCAATATTGTCGGCCTGGATACTTATCAAAAAACGCACAGCTGAGCTTAGAACTAAACGCCTCGGCGCCCATGCTTTCAGATTGGTGCTGGCTTTTTGTGGCCCGATTTTGATGTTTACCGCCCTTGCCACCATGCCGCTCGCCGATGTCACGGTGATTATTTTCGGCTCACCGTTTTTGACCACGGCTTTGTCGGTGCCGATCTTCAAGGAAAAAATCGGTCGCCATCGTTGGCTGGCGATTATAATCGGCTTTGTCGGCGTCGTTGTCGTATTGCGTCCTGGGATTGGCTTGTTTGAGCCGGTTGCTATCCTAGCCTTACTGGCAGGTGTGGCCTTTGCATCCGTCAATCTCACGGCGCGTTGGTTACGCGATACCGAAACCACGATTTGCATCACCTTTTATACCATGGTTGGTATGGCCATAATGGCGAGTTCGGCCCTACCGTTTGTCTGGCAGCCGATACCGCTCAACGATCTCATTATTTTTGCTGTCATGGCGGTTTTTACGCTGATCGGTTATCTCGGCATGACCGGCGCTTTTGTCATGGCACCGGTGGGGGTGGTGGCGCCCTTTGAATATACCGTGCTGATCTTCGCCGTGATTTTGGGCTTTGTGATTTGGGGGGAAGTGCCGGATCGCTTTGTCTGGAGCGGTGCGGCGATCATTATCGCCAGCGGCGTCTATCTTATTCACCGCGAAGCCCGCGCCCACAAAAAATAAAAGGTTCCTGGAACCGGACTCGCAACAACTCGGTCTAATTGCGACTCCGGTTCCAGGTACCTGAGTCGCACCGATTCGCAACAACTGTTTCGAACCTTTATTATTTGGAGGTTTATCGCTTTAATGCTGACCAATTAAAAATAAGCGGGAGCATATTGGTGGACGGCAATAGTCCCATCACCTTAGAGAGTAAGTATTCGGCGACCGGTGGCCGCGTCTACGTCACCGGCACGCAAGCCTTGGTGCGGCTGCCGCTGATGCAGCGCCAGCTTGATTTAGGGAGGGGGTTAAACACAGCGGGCTATATTACCGGCTATCGCGGCTCACCGATCGGCGGCTATGATTCAGCTCTGTGGCAAGCCAGCAAACATCTGGAAAAACATCACATCCGCTTTCAAGCCGGTGTTAACGAGGACATGGCGGCGACCGCGTGTTGGGGTACGCAGCAAGTCGGCATCTGGCAGTCGGCCACGGAACAAGCCAAATATGATGGCGTCTTCGCGCTCTGGTACGGCAAGGGGCCGGGCGTTGATCGCTCGGGCGATGCGCTCAAACACGGTAATCTAGCCGGCACCTCGGAGCATGGCGGCGTGCTGGTTCTGGCCGGTGACGACCAAGGGGCGAAATCGTCAACCACCGCACATCAGTCGGAGCAGGCTTTGATCACGGCGATGATCCCGATCCTCTATCCGGCCAGCGTTCAGGAATATATTGATTACGGTTTGATGGGCTTTGCCATGTCGCGTTTCAGTGGCTGCTGGACCGGCTTTAAATGTGTCGGCGATATTATCGAAAGCTCTTCCTCGGTCTCGGTCGAGCCGGATCGTCTCGAGATAAAAATCCCAACCGATTTTGACTTTCCCGAAGACGGCATCCACATCCGCTGGCCGGATGGACCGGTTGAGCAGGAAAAGCGCCTGATCTCGGTCAAACTTAAAGCAGCACAAGCCTTCGTCCGCGAAAACATGCTCGACCGTATCAGCCACGAAACTTCAAAAAAACGGCTCGGCATTGTTGCCCCTGGTAAAGCCTGGCTCAACGTCGGTCAGGCCTTTGATGAGCTTGGTCTCAGCGAGGCCGAACGCCTGGAATTAGGTATCGGTGTCTTTAAAGTCGCCATGCCGTGGCCGCTCGAACCAACGCGCATCCGTGCCTGGGCGGCAGGCTTTGCTGAAATTCTGGTGGTCGAGGAAAAACGCAATCTTATTGAAGACCAGCTGGCGCGTGTTCTATTCGATTTGCCCGAAGAGCAAAGACCACGGCTGGTTGGCAAGTGCGATGAAAGCGGGAATCATTTGGTGCCGGAATATGGTGAGCTTAACGGCACCATTGTCGCCCAAATTATCGCCAATCGATTTTTGGAGGAGGGCGAGAGCAATTGCCTGGTGTCTGCCGCCACCGCGATCAAAGCCCGCACCGCAGACAGCAATCGTCCGGCTGCACCACCGGAACGCTCACCCTGGTTCTGCGCCGGCTGTCCGCACAATTCATCAACTCTGGTGCCGGAAGGCAGCCGGGCCCTTGCCGGTATCGGCTGCCACACCATGGCGGTTTATATGGACCGGCGGACAGCGGCCTATACTCATATGGGCGGCGAGGGCGGCACCTGGATTGGTCAGGCGCCGTTCACCACAGCCAAGCATGTTTTTCAAAATATCG
>JABIIH010000211.1 GCA_018649245.1 Rhodospirillaceae bacterium
ATTTGCCAGCCGGCACATCGGCAATGATTTCGAGCCGGCTTTCGCAATCACCTTCCCATAGGACGCAGGGGATATAATCGTTTTCGATTAGCAGCATGATTACTTTACGCAGCGACGGCCAGAAAAATTTGTTGAACTGATCGGGCGACATAAAACCGTCCAAGCCCCAATGCAGCGGAATGAAAACGATCTTACCGGGGAGACGGCTGGCGGTTTTCAACATCGTCCGGGGAATATACTCAGTCAGTATATCCAAGGTTTTTAAGACTTTCTCTTCATGGCGAAACATATCCAGCATACCGCCTTTGGAGCCCCGCATATAATCGGACACCACATCGAATGGCGCGTGACCACTGGCCACATTAGCAAGCGGATAGCCGAGCTCTGCCATCTCGGTGATAAAAGAGACTGCCTCGCCCATCATGTTTTGCATTTCTTCACCGGCCTTGATCATGGTTTCAAAGGCTTTACGTATTCCCGGATCAGCCATGAAGGCCAGGGCGTGCATAACACGGGTAAAATAAATTGACGGGAACTCGGGCAAATTAGCGAGGGGCTCTAATTCGCCGGCCAAACGCGGCAGATATTGGCGCAAGTAAAAGCCGGTCGGATCAGTGATGAAATCATCATACTCGTCGGCCTTCATATATTCCCGGTCAATATACTGAAATGTCACATCGGGGCTGAGATCGCCATGGCCCGGCCATTCCAATTGTTTGTAGTCGAGGATTTCCATAGTTGGCGCTAGTGATAGCATTAAATGACAAGGCACATAGGCATCAGGCTGCAGTTCGGTGATCGCCCAGCGCATCGCGTCTGACAGACCTTTATAGTCATGCATCGCCTGTTCACAGGTCATGCCGGCTTGATTGGCCGCCCAAAATGTTGAATGCAACATGCTTGGAACCCGATCGGGCTCACGCAGGGCTACTGCATCGTGGATACGCTTTTCTCGCTCGGCGTAAAGCACCTCGCCAGACTTCTGCTGTCCGTCCATCATTCCCTCCCCTTAGATGTCTACCAAGTATATTAGGCTATGCTGGAATTGAGGCAACAAAATTAAAAACTATTCTTGGCTATTGATTTTACCTGCTTGCTGCCGATTATCTTATTGCCTTATCATCAGCATTTTCCGGGGAGTTAAAGCATGCCAGTCAACCATGTTATCAAAGCTAAAAAACGGCCAGACGGGACGTCGCTACCATTATCGGGCGCCGTACAGGCTGGCGATTTTTTGTTTTTGTCCGGCCAATTGGCCATGAATGCGGAGCGCCAGATTGAAGGCAAAAGCATTGAGGAGCAGACCGCCCAGACATTGGCGAATATCGACGCCACCTTACGGGAGGCCGGACGGAGTAAAGCCGATGTCGTCAAGGCCACCGTCTGGCTAACCTCCACTGACGATTTCATGGGCTTTAACAAAGCCTACGCAGCATATTTTGGCGACACCCCGCCACCGGCGCGCTCGACCGTGTGTACGGCCTTGATGGAACCCACCGCTTTAATCGAAATTGAAATGCTGGCCTATGTCGGTGATTAAGATGCCGGGCTTTTATCGGGAGAGAATGTAATGGCCACACATGATATCAAAACCGTTGATGAGTTACGCGAGATTTACCCGGCACCGAAAGGCCCACCAGTAGAGAAAACCATCCATTCCCTGGATAATCATTGCCGCAACTTTATCGCCCATTCACCACTCCTATTGCTGGGTACCGAGGGCGATGTCTCGCCGCGTGGCGATGATCCAGGATTTGTTCAGGTGGCCGATGACAACACACTGATTATTCCCGACCGCAAGGGAAACTCGCGGGTTGATTCATTAGAAAATATATTAAGTAACCCGACCATAGGCATCCTGTTCCTGGTGCCAGGCATGGATGTGACGTTGAGAATTCGGGGTGAAGCGAGCCTCACCCAAGACCCGGAAATATTAGAACCGCTAGCCCTCAACGGTAAATCGCCCGCTTCGGCAATTGTTGTTACCGTTAAAGAAGCTTTCCTGCATTGCGGTAAAGCCTTGATCCGATCAGATATTTGGAACCCGGAGGTTCAAGTCGCTGATGGTGTCTTTCCGCCAACCGGACAAATGTATGCAGATCATATGGGCACGAACCGCAATAAAATGGAAAAACGCTATGACGAGCACATCGCAGAAGACCTTGAGGAAGAAGGCCGAATTGTTCGCCGGCCCGGGCGTTGAGGTGAAATGAGTATGTGGGAAGGTAAAATTCTATCCTTGCACAGTTGTGCCGGCAAAGAACAGCCGCTGCAAAGTCCGGACCAGCTGGCTTGCCAGGCTGGTGTGGGCATCGAAGGCGACCGCTATGCGCTCGGCACCGGCACCTATTCGGAGCAGCCGGAAGAAGGCCGGCAATTCACCTTGTTCGAGACTGAAACATTAGAGGCCCTGGCACGGGATTTTAATATTCAGCTAAAGCCGGAGCAGACCCGGCGCAATGCCATCACCCAGGGTGTGCCGCTAAATCATTTGGTCGGCCGGAAATTCAAAGTCGGCCCGGACGTCGTGCTCGAAGGCATGCGCCTTAGCGTGCCCTGCCAATACTTGGAAGATCTGGTGGAGATTAAGAGCCTGTTCAAGGCGCTGATCAACCGTAGTGGCCTCAATTGCCGGATACTAACCGGCGGCACGGTCAGTAAAGGCGATCTGATAAGGCCGGTATAAAATTTAAGTTCAATGACTGTTTACGCTTAAAAGTAAACTGTCACCGAAACTAATTACTCAACCAGCTCCGATTTTTTACCATCGGCATCGCCGTCATCTTTTCCTTTTCCTTTTCCTTTTCCCTTACCTTTTTTATCGCTGCTTTTGGGCAGCGCGAGTTTGGGATATTC
>JABIIH010000261.1 GCA_018649245.1 Rhodospirillaceae bacterium
CGACAAGAGCAGCGGCGCACCGGGCCGTCGTTCCGGCGACAAAATATTCAACTAACCGAATCTGCTTCGCCTTGTTTAATCGGCTCTTTCTCATACCGCCCATAATAACACCTAAATCGTGTTAGCTGGGTCAGCCCCTTATTTTGTCTATTTGCGACAAATAATTGGCAACCTCTTAAAATTCCAGCTACAAATTGAAATTAATAAAACAAATACCGGCGATAATCGTCGGGAGGCTTAAACTAACCAGGAGACGAAAAAATGAAAAAATTGACCACGGGAGTACTACTCGCTGGTGCCGCACTTATGAGCGGAACGGCATTTAGTCAGCCAGCGAGTGCTGCTGAAGTAACTCTAAAATTTGCCAACTGGCTGCCGCCGTTCCATCATTGGACCAAAACGTCGCGCCGCTTTGCCGATTCCATCGAAAAAGCTTCGGGCGGTAAATTGAAAATAAATATGGACAAAGCCCCTCTCGCTAAACCGCCAGGGCAGTTCGATCTGGCTAAAAACGGTGTGCGTGACATGATCATGCATGTGGCCGCCTACACGCCTGGCCGGTTTGTGCTGTACCGCATGGCAGAAGTACCCTTTGCCACGCCGAATGCCGAAACCGGCAGTGAAGGCCTCCACAAATGGTATACTGGTCATGGTTTTGACAAACAAGAATTCAAAGGCACCAAATTGATTTCCGCTTTCGTGCACGGTCCTGGACTGCTGCACAGTAAAAAAGAGATTAAAAGCCTTGAGGACATTAAGGGTGTTAAAATCCGTGTCGGCGGCGGCGGCGTGTTAATGGCTAAACGCCTCGGCGCTGTACCTGTTGCCATGTCGGCAACCAAAGCCCATGAAAGCCTCCAGCGTGGCACAACCGACGCAGCTTTCTTCCCCTATGAGAGTGTATCCGGGTTCAAACTTGCCAAGCTGGTCAAGTTCCATTTGGAAATTCCAGGTGGACTATACACGACGCCGTTTATGGTCGCCATGAACCAGAAAAAATATGATGGACTTCCAGCTTATGCCAAGCGGGCACTTGATACTGCTGGTGGCGCCGCGGGTGCAAAACTGATTGGTCAAGGCTGGGATCAAGCCGACGCCGTTGGTAAGAAGGCCGCCATCGCTGCTGGTAATAAAATTCAGCAAATTTCAGCTTCTGAAAAAGCACGCTGGGGCAAAGCCATCCAAATTATCACGGATGACTGGATCAATAAGGCCAATAAAAAAGGCCAAGACGGTAAAGCTTTGATGAAAGAACTGCTGTCAATGATGAAAGGCTAAGTCCTTTTTGATGACACATCCTGCTACAGGAACACTACAAAATCTGAACGAGCGAGTCACCTTGTGGCTCGCTCGAGCAGGTTGTATTGGCCTCGCAGCCATGATGTTCCTCACTTTATTCGATGTTATTGGCCGGGCATTTGGTCATCCCATAGCGGTTTCTGTCGAAGCGACGGAACTCATCATGGGCATGATGATCTATCTCGGTATCGGCTATACGACATTTATGCGCGGTCATATTCGTGTTGATATTTTGATCATCAATATGTCAGCCCGCACTCAAGCCGTGCTGGATTTTATTACCGGTTGCGTCGGCTTACTTATCGCCGTCCTAATTAGCTGGCGTCTGTGGCTCCAAGCTATTTCCCGCCACGGCAACAATGATCTCACTCAAATTGCTGAAGTACCAGTTTGGCCATACGCTTTCATCATGGCTTTTGCTTGTATGCTCATGGTGACGTCACTGCTATTTCATCTCTATACGACGGGTCGCATGGCCTTCGGTATCGATGAAGCCGTGGTGCCTGAAGCCGCCCCCTCTTCTGAATAAGCGTTTGATATAATGGATCCTATTACCCTCTCAATTCTTATTTTTCTGCTTTTATTTGCCCTCTTGGCGATCGGTCTGCCGATTGGCTTTGCCATGGCAGCCACTGGTTTCCTTGGAAGCATAGTGTTAATCGATTTGAATGCCGCCCTCTCTTTGCTGGGACAAACCGCCTTTGAAACAACGATCACATTTAACCTCAGCATCGTGCCGATGTTTATTCTGATGGGGTATTTCGCCAGTAACTCCGGTCTTAGTGAGGCGCTGTTCCGGGCTTGCAATACGTGGCTCGGCTACCGGAGAGGCGGACTGGCCCTGGCGACCATCGGCGGCTGCGGAGCCTTTGCGGCTGTCTGCGGCTCGAGCATCGCCACGGCGGCCACCATGACCCAGGTCGCCCTGCCGGAAATGAAGCGCTTTAACTATGATTACAGCTTAGCAACCGGCTCCATCGCGGCTGGTGGTACCATCGGTATTTTGATCCCACCAAGCGTTATTCTCGTGCTCTATGGTATTTTAACCGAATCCAATATCGGAGAGCTGTTCCTGGCCGGCTTCATCCCCGGCATTCTTACCATCATCTTTTTCATGGCGACAATCGCGATTACCACACGAATTTTTCCTGACTCTGGCCCGCGCGGCGAAAAAACCACCTTCAAGCAGAAAATTATGGCGTTCAAGGATGTCTGGGGAACGGTGATCCTCTTCGTCTTGGTCATTGGTGGTATTTATACCGGCATTTTCTCTCCCGAAGAAGCCGCCGGCATTGGTGCTTCGGGCGCGCTAGCTTTAGCCCTCCTCGCCCGCACCATGACCTGGCCGATTTTTTTGGATTGCTTGATGCAAACCGTTCGTACCTCGGCGATGATTTTTACCATATTGATCGGCGCAATTCTGTTTAATAACTTCCTAGTGCTGAGCGCGGTACCCGATGCCATCGGTGCCTGGATTGGCAATTTGCCGTTTACCAGTACAGTGATCATGCTGATTATTCTGCTGATTTATTTGATCATGGGGTGTGCGTTAGATTCACTAGCCATGATCCTGTTGACCATTCCGATCTTCTTCCCCGTCGTCGTTAATCTTGGCTTCGACCCTATCTGGTTTGGCATTATCGTCGTTATGGTCGTCGAGTTGGGTCTCATTACGCCCCCGGTGGGGATGAACGTGTTCATAATTAAAGGTATGGCGGCCGAAGTGCCGCTCAGCAAAATCTATAAAGGCGTGCTGCCGTTTGTGATTGCCCAGATTTTACTGATTACCTTGATTGTGTTTTTCCCGAAAATTGCCACCTGGCTGCCGAGTACCATGGGCTGACGATTAGCACCTCCCATTTATTTGGGCGTTAACGGCTCTTTCATTGGTTTCTGGCATCTTTAGGCTGCACGTTTGACTGCAGCCTGAGGGATGATGCAGAAACTATTTGATCCGCAATACATCGAAGCACAATTTCTGGCGCTCAAAGACTGGGTTTTTACCGAAATCCTGGTACTGAGCAGCCTTGGCCAATTGATTTTCATCGTTCTGGCTTTCTTGGCGGCCTGGGCAGCGCGTCCATTGATCACCACCTGGATCACCAAGCTCGCCGCCTGGAAAGAAGCCGATTTTTGGGTCACCAAGCTCGCCGAAGCCCTCGCTTTGATGGCGCTGCCCTTTGTCTGGATCGTGCTGCAATGGATTTCGTCTCTGGTTGCCGCCTTTGCCGGCTGGCCACATCATTTACTAACGGTAACAGTTAGTCTGCTGACGGCGTGGATTATCATCCGTCTCGCCGCCACTATGATCCGCGATAAAACCTGGTCCAAACTGATTTCAATGACAGCCTGGACTATTGCGGCACTCAATATTCTCAATCTTTTGGATGCCACCGTGGCCTTCCTCGACAGTTTATCGATGGATCTCGGCGAATTACATATCTCTGCGCTGACCATCATCAAAGGTATGATGGCTTTAGCAGTCTTGCTGTGGCTCGCCCAGTTTGCCTCTCGGGCCCTCGAACAACGGGTCAGCAAACTGCCGAACATGACGCCATCGGTGCAGGTGCTGCTGGTTAAGCTGTTCAAGATTTTTGTTATCACCATTGCCATCATTGCCGCGATGAACAGTGTCGGCATCGACTTGACCGGTCTCGCTGTCTTTTCTGGTGCAGTTGGTGTCGGTATCGGTTTCGGCCTACAGAAAATATTCGCCAACCTTATTAGTGGCTTGCTTATTCTTGCCGATAAATCGATCAAGCCGGGCGATGTCATTGAAGTTGCCGGTACGTATGGCTGGGTCAATACCCTCGGCGGCCGTTATGCTTCAGTGATCACCCGCGACGGGGTTGAGCATCTGATCCCAAACGAAGAACTGATAAATCAGCGGGTCTCTAACTGGACCTTCAGTGACACTGAAATTCGCATCAAACTGCCGATTGGCGTCGCCTATGATACGGATCTGCCGCATGCGATAGAGACCTGCATCAAGACCGCCCAAGCTGAAGGCCGCATCCTCGTCTCACCGGAACCAGCCTGTTTGGTTAAAGGATTTGGCGATAGCGCGATTGATCTGGAGCTCCGCATTTGGATCAGAGACCCCCATAACGGTATCTCCAATATAAAAAGTGCGGTCTATGTGCGGTTATGGCAGGCTTTTAAAGAGGAAGGCATTGAAATCCCCTTCCCGCAACGGGTGGTTCATCTGGCGGCGGATGGTCCGGAAAAAAGTCTGCCACTGGCACAGCCTTCCGGCGCAGCGGCTGGTTAGAATATAATTTCTCAACAGTTGATAATTAACGAAGTTGTGAATTTGTGTGAATTTCACGACTGTCGTGAATTAACCTTTAACCAAACGAAAACAATTCGCGGTATTTAGCGGCGATCTCTTCCGCTCCCTCCCCTTCATCGCCTTCTGCCAATTCCCGGCTATACAGCACCACTGACATCCAGGGCTCTTGCTGGTGAGCGAGGGCAATCACTGCATGGCGCGGACCTTCATTGACGGCTCGCACTTTTCTGCCACCAAAAAGTTTTGCGAAGAAGCCCGGC
>JABIIH010000262.1 GCA_018649245.1 Rhodospirillaceae bacterium
ATTAGTGGTAGAAATTCTCAGGCTTAGACGCCGCCGTTGGAGTTAACTTTTATGCTGAATAAAGAGCAGCCTGACACCTTGGATATTTGGTCCGATCAGGTCTTTGACGTTTTGCTGGCCGCTGATATCAGGCATGTCGTCTATGTGCCAGATACCGGACATGCACGACTGATCGAGCGCGCCATTGCAGAGCCCAGTATGGAAGCCACCGTACTAACAACTGAAGAAGAAGGCATCGGCTTATTGCTCGGAGCCTGGCTGGGTGGCGAACGCGGCGTTCTGCTCATGCAATCCTCCGGCGTTGGCAATTGCCTTAATACGCTATCGCTGGTTCAGAGTGCCCGGTTTCCGTTTTTAACCTTGGTTACCATGCGCGGTGAGTGGGCTGAATTTAACGGCTGGCAGAAACCGATGGCCAGTGTTACCGAGCAGGCTTTTGAGCTGATGGATGTTTTGGTCTATCGCGCCGAACAAACGGATGAAGCCGCCGAACTGGTTTCAGCTGTAGCCGATACAGTTTTTAACGGTGATCTTGCCGCCGCAGTATTGTTTTCGCAGCGCATGATCGGCAGAAAGGAATGGGCGAAGTGAATTTAGATTCCTCAGGAACGCTTGACCGCCGGAAAGTAGTGCCCGAATTATTGCAGGATCGCGGTGATTTACTGGTCGTTACCGGATTGGGCTCGCCCGCCTACGACGCCATGGCCGCCGGCGACCACGACGCCAATTATTATCTCTGGGGCGGTATGGGCAGTGCGATTACCATCGGTCTTGGCCTCGCCTTGGCGCAACCCAAGCGCCCTGTTCTAGTGCTCACCGGTGATGGTGAAATGCTAATGGGCCTCGGAGCTCTGGCGACTACCGGCGCTAAACACCCGCGTAATCTCAGCGTTGCTATTCTGGATAATGAACGGTACGGCGAAACCGGTATGCAATTAACCCACACGGCTCATGGCGTCGGTTTGGCCGAAGTGGCAAAAGCTTGTAAATTCGACCATACCGAGGTGATCACCGAGATGGACGAAATCGCTCCCTTCAGACAACAGCTGCAATCAACGGATGCCGGTTTGCGTTTCGCCCAAATCAAAATCAAAGCGGAAAACGTCGAAAAAATCTTACCTTCGCGCGACGGTGTGCATATCAAAAACCGTTTTCGCGCCCATCTCGGATTTCAGCCGCTCTAATTACTTCTGACGCGGCGGAACTTTCATCTTACCGCAAATCTGTGGTGGTATTGGCAAGTCTTTATGGGCTTCCATCAACTCAGCCATTTTTTCCAAGGGCTCTTCGCTGAACGGTGTCACCTTTTTGGTGGCGAGATCGACATGCAGGACCAAATATTCTTGCGTTGCGACTGGGTAGTCCTCGGTCGCATGATTCATGGTGCAGAAATAGTGCAAGCGTTTTTCGTCAAACCCAAGCAACTGGATCGATACTTTAACCTCATCGCCGAGTTTTACTTCGCGCTGATAGCCGACATGACATTCGACCGCAAAGGTGGTCATGCCCTTTGCTTCTTTGTAGGGCTGCCCGAGGCCGATCATTTCATAAAATTGATCGACG
This sequence comes from Rhodospirillaceae bacterium, assembly GCA_018649245.1. Taxonomy (GTDB): domain Bacteria; phylum Pseudomonadota; class Alphaproteobacteria; order Rhodospirillales; family UBA2165; genus TMED23. The sequence goes on from JABIIH010000262.1 coordinate 1,564, forward strand.
GCATTAAAAAAAATAAGCGTGTGATAGGCGATATTCATATGGCCATTATAATCAACCCAGGCCTCTTGTACCGGCTCCTGCCACTGCGCGATTGGTGCTTCAAACGTCATATTAAATTTTCCTCGAATACAATATTTCCTCCGCAGCTGCGCAGAGATACGGGATTTATTAGACCCTACGAGCAGCTTGGTCCAATGTCGATTAGATTAATCACCTATGCCGTTTTGTTATTTGGGCCGAAGCCGGCAATCGGGTTATGGTAAGCTAAATCGAAGAAATGGAAAAAATATCGTGCCTGAAAATTTAGAAAATCTCAAAGATTGGATCGGTCGGACCGAGACAATTGAGGATTTTATCTCGCCGACCATAATCGCCGGCATGTCGGCCACCCTCGACCGCGATGACGATGAGCCTGAATTTGGCGATACCATCCCGGCGAGCTGGCATTGGCTGTTTTTTAATAAGGCGGCGCGGCGCTCCAAACTCGGCGTCGATGGCCATCCCGCCCGGG
>JABIIH010000263.1 GCA_018649245.1 Rhodospirillaceae bacterium
CCAATAATGCCATCATAGGCATGACCGCGGACGACCAGCTCGACACTGTCGGCAATGACTTCGCGGGAAATCAGCGAGAACTTCATACCCTGGTGGTTCATCGAGAGACCGTCTGAAACAGAAATGGTGGTGAATTCACGCGGTGTACCACCGGCTGCTGCGACCCCTTCTTTAGCCGCCTTCGCTTGCGGCGCTAAATTCATTACACAGGGCGTGGTCTCCCCAGCTGTGGTCACCACCCCGATAAAGGGCTTCGCGATAGCCTCATCATCCAGCCCCATACCGCGCAGGAACGCTCGATGCGGTGTGCGATCCAGACCATCAGTGGTAACTCGTGAGTGCAGCGATTTTCTTTTTTGATCAGACATTAATTGCCTCTTAAAAATTTGATGTCATACCTTTAGGACATCGGCAAAAGCGTCTATTGTCAAGCCAGAGCTTTAACATCCAGGAACCAATTAATACATGTCACCAGATAATTATGATTCTTATATTACTGAGGATGACGTTTGGTCCCAAGTCATTGCCGATAAGAGCGCGACCGAAGGCCACCCTGTCTTATTTTTGGATCGCGATGGGGCGATTGTCGAAGAAGTAAATTACCTCCACCGCCCGGAAGATATCGATTTCATCCCGGGTGCAATAGAAGTTATTCGCAAAGCCAATCAATTAGAAATTCCGGTAGTCATCGTTACCAACCAAGCTGGCATTGGCCGCCAATATTATAATTGGTCGCATTTTATTGAGGTGCAGAAAAAAATTCTGACAGTGCTATTCGATGAGGGCGCATCGATTGATGGCGTTTTTGCCTGCCCGCATCACATCGATGCTAGGGCGCCTTACTTTCACAAAGATCATCCCTGGCGAAAACCCAATCCCGGCATGTTATTGGCGGCACAAGATCAGATGGGAGTTGATTTGGGCGGCTCGTGGATCGCGGGCGACCGGGCCGGAGACGTCCGCGCCGGCCTCAACGCTGGCTGTGCGGGTGGTGTTCATCTGCAAACCGGGCATGGCATAAGAGAAATGGAGCTCGAAGCGTCATTGGCGCTGGACAGTAATGATTTTCAGGTGATGTCGCTGGCCTCAATCGCCGAGCTGTTAACTGAACTACCACTGTTTAAAAAGCGGGTGCATTAGTTAACAAATTAACTAATTCCGGCTAACTCGGGCCGTAGTGGATGTAATCGCCCCAGACCCGCTCCAGGCGTTTGAGGGTGCGCTGAACCTGTTCGACTTCTTCGGTCGTTAAGCCTTCTTCAACCAGTGCGTTGGCGTTGCGCGCTTCAAGGTCTTTAATTTTTTCACAAATATCGCGTGATTTATCCGTCAGTTTAATGCGCACGGAGCGCTTATCATGCTCGGCGCGTTGCTGCTCAATATAGCCGCCATCAACCAGCTTTTTCATATTGTAGGAAACATTCGAGCCTTGATAATAGCCGCGCTCGATCAAATCGCGGATAACAATCTCTTCATCGCCGATATTGGTCAGCAACATTGCTTGCACAGCTGTTAAATCCCGATAGCCCAACCGCGTCAGTTCGGCACGCACAACATCCAAAAAACGCCGGTGCAGCCGTTCAATCGTCTTGGCAAGATCTACATATGCAGTTTCCACGATTACCCTTATATCTTTGTGATAAAATCAGCTATATTAATCAATTAGATAAGTAACATTTGCAATGTCTATTTTCAATTCGACAAGGAGAAGACCCGATATATGTCATTAAAACTGAGAATTAGACGCCTGTCAGTAATGGTGATCACAGCGCTCGCTTTATCGGCGTGTAGCGGTACGATTCCGAGCAATAAAGAACAAAAGGAAGAAAAAAAGCTCGCCAATTATGAACAGCTTCTGCGTTTTGCCAAAATGTCGGAAAGTGGCGGTGATATGCAGATGGCAAAACTGCGCTATAGCCGGGCCTATAAAATGCGGCCGAAAGAAGTTGCACCGCTTGCCGGTATCGGTCGGACTTCTTTTGCGATTGGTGATTTCGATGTTGCTGCTCAAGCTTATAATAAACTGGTCCATTTGAAGCCGAATGAAGGCAAGGCACGGCGCGATTATGGTAAATCGCTCATACGCATCGGCAAAGCAGATATCGCGGTTGGACAATATGAAGCTGCCCTGCAGATCAACCCGAAAGATTTTGATGCTTATAACGGGCTTGGTGTGGCGCTCAATATATTGGGCCGCCACAAAGACGCCGAGAACAATTATCTTAATGGTTTGGAGTTGGCGCCCGACCAACTTCCCTTGCGCAATAATCTCGCGCTCTCACTGGCACTCGGTGGCAACTACAATGAGGCTATCGGTATCTTGAAACAAATCATTGCCGATCGGGCAGCGACGCCGACCAACCGCTTTAATTTGGCGCTTGTTTACGGCCTGGCTGGTCAGGATGATAATGCAGCGGCACTTTCGAAGCGGGATTTAAAAGCCTCACAAATCCAAAATAATCTGAGCCTTTATAAAGAACTTCGTAGTCTATCGAGCAAAGAACGCGCTGCCCGCATATTTGGTATTAAGTAGAGACAGTTATGATCCGATGGCTTGTCACTCTGGTAATGGTGCTTTTAATTACAGCCAGCGCTCATGCCCAATCAAAAGACCGGCTCCCACTCATTGATGCCCACAGTCAAATCGATACCGAGATTAATCGTAGCGATATTGTCGGCCTTATGGACAAGGCCGGTATCGCGCATGTTATTTTAGCTGCCCGTGGCAAAGTGAAACCCTGGCATATAGCGGAACTGGCCCGCCAGCATCCGACCCGAATCACTGCCTCGGTCCGCACCAAAGGCGGCGTTTACTTCCGTAATAGCGCCAAATATTACCGGCTGCTGGACGTTCAACTCGGTATGCCCGAGTTTAAAGCGATGGCTGAGCTTATCGTCTGGCACGCCCAGAAAGGCACGAAAGCGCGTGAGGTGATCTTGCCAATCGACAGCGCACAGGTGCAAGCGGCCTTCAAGGCTGCCAAAGACCGGCTTTGGCCGTTTATCGTGCACATTGAATATAAGGCCGCTGGCACGGACGGGCCGATTTTTCTTAAATCTTTCGGAGAACTCGCAGCTGCCAATCTAAACATGAGCTTTGTTTTAATCCATATGGCGCAACTGGAAGCCGACCAGATCGAGCGATTGATCAAGGCGCACCCGAATGTCTATTTCATGACCTCGCACGCAAACCCGGTCGTAACGCGCAAATCAAGTCAGCCCTGGACTGAGTTATTTGATGGTAAATATCTAAAACCCGTCTGGACAAAACTTATGGTCACGCACGCCGAGCGATTCGTGTTGGCAATTGACAATGTTTGGCAACAACATTGGTACGATAATTATGCTGACCAAGCCAATTTTTGGCGGCAGGCGCTGTCAAAGCTGCCCCGCGAGGCGGCTCATGCCATTGCCCATAAAAATGCGGAACGCTTGTGGAAATTATCACCCGTCAACTAAGGAAAAATAATGATTACTAAAGGTGTCAAAGAACTTATTGCTGAAGCCGAAGCTGAAATTGAAACTCTGAGCGTCGAGGAAACGCTCGCCGTCAAAGACGATGAGGACGTCCAGCTGGTTGATCTCCGAGATATTCGTGAATTGTGGCGCGAAGGCGCGATCCCCGGCGCCCTTCATGTCCCGCGCGGTATGCTCGAGTTTTGGGTCGATCCAGACAGCATGTATCACAAGGAAATTTTCGCCTCAGGCAAGAAGTTTATCTTTTTCTGCGGCCTAGGTCATCGCTCGGCTTTGGCAACATTAGCCGCCCAAAACATGGGGCTGACCCCAGTGGCGCATATTGGTGGCGGCTATACGGCCTGGCAAGAAGCCGGCGCCCCGACCGAAGTTAAAGAGCGTAAATAGCCAGATGAGATTCTGATGAAAAGGCTTTGGCGCTGTGCAGTGTGGATGCTTTTCTTAGCCCTGCCGCTCGACGCCATGGCGCATCAGGTGTTTCTATCTTCAGCAAGAATTACTGAAAACCCAGGCCGCCAAATATCGGTCGAACTAAGTGTCGAAGGCACCGACCTCGAAAAAGTATTTGAGGTGCCGCTGACCATTCGAGGCGGTATTGTTAATCCACATGAGCTCGCCAAGCATCAGACCAAAATTGTCGATTATCTGATGGCCCGAATGGCGGTCGCCAATAGCGCCGGCGATAGCTGCCATTTCATGTCAAAAAAAGCTCAAGAATCGTATAACGCCGTTCTCCTGGTGACAAAATGGGATTGTCAAAAAACGGCTGGCGAATTGTTCTATCAGACGTCACTGTTTTTTGATGAGAGCGCAACCGCCGGACAGCTGGTTTTTATTAAAGGCCAAGGGAAGGATAGCAAGAACAAGACGCCGCCCTTGCTCAACACCACAACACCCAAAATCAGCATTACCGGCCCGCCACCGACATTCATAGAAACCACCAAGCGATTTATCGCCGCCGGCCTCGAGCATATTTTTATCGGCTTTGACCACATCGCTTTTTTGGTCGCGTTATTATTATGGGCGCGGCGGCTTTGGTCGGTGATCAAAATCATCACGGCCTTTACCGTAGCCCATACCATCCCCCTCACCTTAGCGACGCTCGATATCGTCGCCCTGCCCTCGGTATTTGTTGAAGCAGCGATCGCCGCCAGCATTATCTACGTTGCGGCAGAAAACTTTTATCGTCGCGATATTGAGAAACGCTGGCCGATTACGTTTCTCTTCGGCCTGGTTCACGGCTTTGGTTTTGCCAGTGTTCTGAAAGATTTTGGTCTGCCTGACAATGCACTGGTGACGGCATTGGCGATGTTTAATGTCGGGGTCGAAATCGGCCAGATCGCCATTGTCGGGATCGCCTTGCCGATTATATTGACTGTGGATCACTTGATTGTCCGCAACGCGCCAAACGCTCCCAACATCCGACGCAATCCGATCTTTATCTACTTCGCTTCCGGCGGCATTTTGTTGCTCGGGGCTGATTGAACGCCTGATTTAATTAATATAATTCATTCTCAAAAAGGTTGCGGGAGAGCGCCCCCACGACACTCTCCCGCTTAACTGTGCCTGCCCGGATCCCGCTGGGCGTCACAGTTGTGCTGTTATATACCCAGCGCTAATTCATACCCTTCAGCGCATCGAGGGCATTGATACCGGCCGGGCCCAATAAGACGATAAAAAGCGTCGGCAGGATAAAAAGGATCATCGGTACGGTCAGCGTCGCCGGCAGCTTGGCGGCTTTGGCTTCAGCCCGCAGCATCCGCTCGCCCCGAAATTCAGCGCCGAGTACGCGTAGACTGCTGGCCAACGGCGTACCGTATTTTTCAGTTTGGACCAGCGTGTTGACGACACCGCGGATAGCCGCAAGATCGGTCCGCGCGTTCAAATTTTCCAAAGCTTTTTTACGCTCTGGCAGAAAGCCAAGCTCTAAGGCGGTCAAGGTTAGTTCATCGGCAAGCTCGGGCGAGTTCGGCGCAATTTCACCAGACACCCGATTAAGCGCCGCATCCAGACCCAAGCCCGCTTCGGTGCAAATTACCAGCAAATCAAGCGCATCCGGTAGCCCCTTTTGAATGGCCTTGCGACGTTTGCTAATCGCGTTGCGGACATAGATTTCGGGTGCAAAGACGCCTGCCACAATTGCCGTCATGGTTAAAGTAATTCGCATCATCGCCGGGCCGTCATAAATTTTCGTCAAATAGAGCACGGCTGCGGCAGCAGCGCCCAAGATCACTGGCAGGCAAACTTTGAAGAACAGGTACACCACCAGCGCATCTTTGCCGCGCCAGCCGGCTTGCGAAAGCTTGAACTCGATTTCTTCAGTTTGTTTGCTGCGCAGTAAATTCAGCTTGGAGGTAACACTGCGCATAAAGCCCATTGCTTGAATTGAATTATTATTTCTCCGTCGCGGCGCGGTCAGGCCTTGCTTCATGGCGTCACGCTGAGCGATCAGATTTTTCACCCGGCCCCGCATTGGGTCACGTGCAAGCAAGCCATTCCAAACTGCCAACAACGTCAGGAAAGTGGAGCCAGCGACCATCAGCATGATGAAGGCATCGGTCGAAATTGCACTGGGGAGAAAATCTGTCGGGTTCATATCTCAAACCTCACCATTCTAAACATCACGGTAACGCCAATTGCCAAACTGATTAAGCCACCAAGAACCATAGTGTGACCACGCGGATCGCGGAATAATGTCATGATGTATTCAGAGTTGATAAAGAACAGGATGGCAGCCATCAGGAATGGCAGGGAGCCGAGAATATATGCACTGGCTTTGGCTTCAGAGGACAGCGCTTTAATTTTAAGCTTCATCTGCTTGCGTTGGCGCAGGATGTTCGACAGATTGGCCAGCGTTTCGGCCAGATTACCGCCGGTTTCTTTTTGCACATTCAGGGTGATGACAAAGAACTTAAAGTCCGGCGTATCGAGACGGCCAGCGGTTTCCCACAAAGCCTCTTCCAGAGTTTGGCCAATCTTAACAGCATCAGTAATATGGCGAAATTCAACACCGACCGGATCGGCCATTTCAGCGCCAACCGAGGCAACACATTCGGAAATCGGCAAACCGGATTTAAGGCCACGCACAATCAGATCAATGGCATCCGGGAAAATAGCGGTAAAGGCTTTAAGCCGGCGCTCGCCCAAAAAACCGACAATTTTATAGGGGATGGCAACACCGGCGGCGATTCCCCCCAACACACCAAGGGCTGGATTCAAACCAAACACGAAGGTATTGAGCCCACTAACAACTGTGGCCAAGGAGATCATCGCCGCGATAAAAGAGCCGATTGATATTGTTTTGCCGGTCCGCGCCAATTTCGCTTTCAATATATCGGCGTTGGGCAAAAAGCGTTTGGTCAGTGTTTCCAAAAACTTAAAGCGATCACTTCCCATTTCACGGCGCAAGCTGGTTGACTTTACGCCGCTACTGTCACCATACGCCATACGGGTTTGCAGACCGTGCACGCGTTTCGCCATTTGTTTGCGGGGTTGGCCAACAACAGCCTGGATTGCGAATACCATGCCGATAAAAATTACCGATATGCCGGCGAAAATAATCAGAGTTAAATTGTCCATCAGAGCGTAACCTCCAACAATGACTTATCTAAACCGAAGTATGAAGCACGCTCGGTGAAATTCGGCCTTAAGCTGGCACTTTCAAACTCGCCGAGCAATTTGCCATCAGTTCCCTCACCTTTAAATTTATAGGTATATAGATCCTGCGTCGTAATAACCTCGCCTTCCATACCAATGATTTCGGTGATGTGAGTAATGCGGCGCATGCCATCGCGCATCCGGCTGATCTGGACAATCATATGGACAGCACCGGCGATCTGAGCGCGGACGGCATCGTTGGGCAATTTGACACCCGACATCGCCACCATATTTTCCAACCTGGTTAAGGCTTCGCGCGGATTATTGGCGTGGACAGTACCCAGCGAGCCATCATGGCCAGTGTTCATGGCTTGCAGCATATCCATCGCTTCGCCGCCACGGATCTCGCCCAAGATAATCCGGTCAGGCCGCATACGTAGGGCGTTCTTAACCAGATCGGTTTGCGAAATTTCTCCACCACCTTCAAGATTTGGCGGCCGGGTTTCGAGCCGCACGACATGAGGCTGCTGCAATTGAAGCTCCGCCGCATCTTCGATCGTCACAACGCGCTCACCATGATCGATCATTTGGGACAAAGCGTTCAGCAAAGTTGTTTTACCTGACCCTGTACCACCGGAAATCAAAATATTGAGACGTGACCTTGAGGCAATTTTCAAGACCTTGCTCATATCATCAGAAATGTTGCCCTGCTTGGCCATCACGTCGAGGGTGATTTTTTTCTCAGAGAATTTTCGGATTGAAATGGTTGGGCCATCGATC
>JABIIH010000160.1 GCA_018649245.1 Rhodospirillaceae bacterium
AAGTGTCTCAAGCCGAGCCAATCGCTTAATCAATTCACCATGCCGTTCAACACATAACGTCGCAATGTCTTCAGCGTTTTTTAAGGTCAAGGGCACCTTGGCACCTGCCGGTACATTTAGCTCTGCTCGGAGCGAGCGGATTTGCGTGATAAGTCGCACCACCCAATCCATTTCAGCTTCGGCATCGGCATCACTGAGGTCACCCAGTTCAGGCCAAGCAGCGGAAATCAGCATGGTGTTTTTGTTGTCGCCCATTTGAGCCCAAAGTTCTTCGGTAATAAACGGCATAAAGGGATGCAATAGCAGCATCAACTGCTCAAGCACCCAGGCAGCGGTCGCTTGAGTTTCAGACTTCGCGGCGCTGTCATCACCTTGGAGCGCAGGCTTGGCAAACTCGATAAACCAATCACAGAACGTGCCCCAGGTGAATTGATAGATGCTGCCGGCAGCTTCATTAAAGCGGTAATCATTGATGCCTGCCGCGACTTTATCAGTCGCTTCAGCTACTTTACCAACAATCCATTTATTTAGCGTTTCATTTAAATTTTGTGGATCAAAATCAGGCACAGATGTACAGCCATTGATCTCGCAGAAACGCGCGGCATTCCATAATTTGGTGGCAAAGTTACGATAGCCTTCGACGCGATTTTCAGACAATTTGATATCGCGGCCCTGCGCGGCATGAGCAGCCAATGTCATGCGCAACGCATCCGCGCCATAGCTGTCGATCAGCTTCAACGGATCGATCACATTGCCTTTGGATTTAGACATCTTCTGGCCGTGCTCGTCGCGCACAAGCGCATGGATATATACTTCATGGAACGGTACTTCATCCAGAAAATGCAAGCCCATCATCATCATGCGGGCGACCCAGAAGAAAATAATATCAAAGCCGGTGACCAGCACATCGGTTGGGTAATAGCGGGCGACTTCCGGCGTATCTTCCGGCCAACCAAGCGTTGAAAACGGCCAAAGGGCAGAAGAAAACCAAGTATCCAGCACATCCTCATCACGCACAATTTCACTCGGCTTACCATAATGAGCGTCAGCGGCTACTTGCGCTTCCGCTTCGGTCAACTCGACAAAAATTTCACCATCGGGACCAAACCAGGCCGGAATTTGATGCCCCCACCAAATCTGGCGGGAGACGCACCAGGGCTGAATATTACGCATCCATTCGAAATAGGTGTTTTCCCAATGTTTGGGGACAAATTTAGTACGGCCTTCTTCAACTGCTTTGATCGCCGGCCCCGCCAAAGTCTCGGCATCAACGAACCACTGATCGGTCAGCCACGGCTCAATCACCACGCCTGAGCGGTCGCCATAGGGGACGGTCATCTCATTGTCTTCGACCTTCTCCATCAGACCGAGCGCATCGAATTCAGCAATGATTTTGTCCCGCGCCGCAAAGCGATCCATGCCCTGATATTCAGCCGGTACATTTTCATTTAGATTGGCATCGGCATCGAAGATGTTGATCATCTCAAGATTATTACGGCGGCCGACTTCAAAGTCATTGAAGTCATGCGCCGGGGTAATTTTAACCGCACCACTGCCCTTTTCAGGATCGGAATACTCATCAGCAACAATGGGAATTGGCCGCTCGCATATCGGCAGCATAACATTTTTCCCCACCAGCGCGGCATAACGCTCATCATCGGGATGCACGGCGACAGCGGTATCACCGAGCATGGTTTCAGGCCGGGTCGTGCCAACCGTAATAAATATCCCCTCTTGGCCCTCAAGGGGATATTTGAAATACCACATGCTGCCGACGGTTTCGCGCTGCTCAACCTCAAGATCAGAAATCGCCGTATGCAGTTTGGGATCCCAATTGACCAAACGTTTATCTCGATAGATTAAATCCTGCTTATAAAGCTCGACAAAAACTTTGCGGACAGCAGCGGAAAGCCCGTCATCCATGGTAAAGCGTTCCCGCGACCAATCGCAAGACGCGCCCAAGCGCCGCAATTGGCCAACGATGGTGCCACCTGATTCTTCTTTCCACTGCCAAACTGTATCAATGAATTTTTCGCGGCCAAGATCGTGGCGGGTTTTACCTTCTTGTTCAAGCTGGCGTTCCACTACCATCTGCGTCGCAATGCCAGCATGGTCGCAGCCCGGTTGCCACAGCGCATCATCACCATTCATCCGGTGATAGCGCGTCAGAATATCCTGCAGCGTATTGTTGAGCGCATGCCCCATATGGAGACTGCCGGTCACATTGGGCGGCGGGATGACAATTGTGTAGGGCTTACCCTCAGCATTGACACCACATTTAAAGGCACCTGACTCTTCCCAAGCTTTATAGTGCTTGGCTTCCGCTTTTTCAGGCTGATAGTTTTTTTCCAACATTACTGGCTTCTTTACATAAGATGTCAAAACAACAACGGGCGCGATTCGCCCGAAACGGCGCGCACAATATCATGGGAAACGCCCATGTAAATTACCAATTTACAAGAAAATCACGTTGGTCCGGCTAGAGGTCTAAACGTTCCGCCCGATTGACCATATGATCGATCTCTTTCTTGACCAAGCGTTCGATCAGATATGGCAGATTTTGATCCAGCCATTCCCGCAATAGCGGCCGCAAAATTTCCCGGATCAAACCTTCGAGGGTCATATCCCGATTGCCGATGGCGATATCGCGCTTACTCAATAGTGCCTTGGCGAGTTCCTGCAAGGCGTCCGTTGAATCCTGCGAAGGCGCAGTTGACAGAATTGAATCACCAGCACCAATACCCGGTGGTGCTTGCGCTATCATTTGTTGGGTCAGTTCAAGGATGTTTTCATTCAGCGATGGCGCCGGTTCAGGTGCGGGTGGTGGTGGTGGTGGTGGTGGTGGTGCCGCAGCAGCAGGAGCTGGTTCCGGGATTGGCTCAGGTTCGGGAATGAATTCTGGTTCCGGGATCGGCTCTGGTTCAGGCACCGGTTCGGGTTCCGGCTCCATTTCTTCCATTGCCGCCGCCATGTCCATTTCTTCTTCCGGCTCGGCCATCTCAATTTCGGGTTCGGGTTCCGGCTCAGGCTCCATCGCCGCGGCCATATCCATCTCTTCTTCCGGCTCTGGCTCTGGCTCGGGATCAGGTTCCGGCGCCGCGTCTTCCATGGCCGCCGCCATGTCCATTTCTTCTTCGGGTTCGGGCTCCGCCTCAGGCGCAGCTTCGGGTTCGGGCTCAGCTGGCGCTTCCGCTTCAGCTTCAGCTTCCGCTTCTTCATCTTCGGACAATATCCGCCTGATTGAGGCGAGGATATCTTCCATTGAAGGTTCGGCTTGTTCGTTTTCTTCGGCCATTACTCGATCATCGGTCCAATTAGTTAACAGATTAATACCACGCCTTAAATGACGCTACTTTTTTTCGCCTGCTTGTTAAGCAGTTCCTGGTGACCGAAGAGCATTTTACCTGCTCTTATCGAATTATTTGTCTACTTTTTTGTCCCATCTGGGCCTTGGCCAGAGCTGTTTGAGCCAAACCATTTGGAACGAATTTCCTTATAATGCAGAGTTGGATCGTAAATTTTTACCGGTAATCCAAGGTTTTTTGCCGTCAGGCCACCAATAGATTCCTGCAATTCGAAACTTGCGACGATTTGATCGCGATTTGCCCGCACGAGACTTACTTTTGCGTCCAATAATTCTTGCTCAGCATCCAAGACGTCCAAAACCGTGCGTGAGCCAACGGCGGCTTCGCGCTGAACGCCTTCCAAAGCGATCTCTGCAGCCTTAATTTGGGCAGAAATCGATTTGATTCGCGCTTTAGCTGTTTCATGGGTTTCCCACGCTTTGGCGGCAGCTTCCTGCGCATCGCGCCTGCTATCCTCAAGATTAAGCAAGCTTTGGCCGGCATCCTGCTTGGCTGCTCTGAGCCGCGAATAAACCGAACCTTTTTGGTACAATGGCACTGTCAAATCCAACATTACGCGCCCCGTCGTCAATTGGCTGTCATTGGTTGACGATTCCCAGGCCCGGCTTAATTTACCAAGCAAGTTCAAGCTCGGTAGCAATTCGCCACGCACGGACACAATATTTGCGCGCGCAGCCCTCTCACTGAATATTTTTGATACTACATCAGGATGACTTTTTAAGGCGGTGCTGATGGCATTGGCCAGACTGGCTGGTAATTTGCCAATTGTTGCTGGTGACGCCAGATTGCCCGGCGCTTCGCCAATGACATTAAGGTAGTTCGCCCGCGAGTTGTTGAGGTTACCCTCTGCTTGAATGCGATCCGCGGACGCTCCCGACACTCGGGCTTCCGCCTGACTAACATCGGTGCGTGTGATTTCGCCAACCCGAAAACGATCCTGGGTGGCTTCCAGTTGCCGGCGCAGAACTTGCTCATTTTTGATATTAAGATCGAGCACCGCCTGATCGCGCACGACGGCCATAAAGGCCGTTGCTGCACTCAACAGCACATCTTGCTCTGAAGCCAACAAATCAGCTCGTGCTGATTTAACATCAAGTTCAGCTTTCCTGACACCAGCGACCGTTCTCATACCGCGAAATAAGGGCTGAGTGACATCAAGTGAGGTGCCACGGGGCGAGCGTAATTGATCTCGATTTGCGGTACGGGTGTTGAGGTGAGTATTGGTCCGCGCGACATCGCCGGACAATTCAACCCTGGGACGCCAATTTGCCAAAGCTTGTGGCACGGCTTCATCGTCAGACCGCAAGGCTGCCCGCGCCGCCAATAATCCTGGGTTGTTCTGATAAGCCGCCGCGAGGGCATCCGACAAGGATTGACTATCGGCTGGTCCCGCCCACATCAAAAGTCCGGCAGCGACGCCACCTGCGATATGGCTTAATTTAGCGGGTAATTTAAAATGCATTAACGATCCCCTAGGCGGCCATTTTAACAACAGCGAGATAAATTAGCCAACCTCAACAAATAAAAAAATATCGCCACACTTTTATTGAGTACATATTTACCCAAAAAGTGTTACCAAAACCTTGCATTTAACAGTGTTTCGACCAACGACCTAAATACCTCGGTTTTAAATTTAAAATTCAAAGGCCTTTGCTTTACTAAATCCTGGCAGTAGCGGCGTTCCGGCATCGAACAAGTCGACGCTTGAAACCGTTTCGCCAAATTTCTGCATCACCACCGCTTTTCCCATCGCGGCATCTGGCGGCGCCACGACTGAGACCAGCCGGCCACCTTCCGCCAATTGGTCTAATACCACGTCCGGCACCTCTTCTACAGCGCCACAAAACACAATCGCGTCATAGGGCGCTTGCTTGGCATAGCCATCAGCGAGGGTGTCTTCAATCACCACCGCATTATCGATACCGAGCTCAACCATCAGGGCGCTGGCCTTCTCGGCCAGTTCACTACTGACTTCAACGGCAACGACAGCTTTGGCGACTTTAGCCAAAATGGCGGCAGCATAACCGGTGCCACAGCCAATACTTAAAACCACGTCATCGCTGGAAATTTTCGCCCCTTGTAAAATACGGGCAAGCAGTGAGGGCTCCATCAGATAGCGGTTATTACCAAGCGGCGCTGCCTCATCGACATAGGCGATGCTGGCGACCTCTTCCGGCACAAACATTTCGCGCGGCACCTCGGCCATCGCGGCAATGACTCCGGCGTCGGTTACCCGATTGGGGCGGATTTGATGCTCCACCATATTCTGGCGCACGGCTTGATAATCCATGGCTGCAATTTCCTTATCTCATGCGGTCCTGCAATACCTAATAAATGGACCTCAGAAACCCTAGTTTCAACACCTATTAGGGCAATTTAATAGTCGTTGTTTACCACCTCAGAACGGCTGGTCCACCGATTTCCGTTGGTTTGGTGGAAAAATAGTCAATAAATTAAAAAAAAGTACGAAAAATATTTGAAAATAGTTGATTTCAGGCCAAACGCAGCTTGACCCTGCTCAGAGCAGCGTCTAATTTCCCGGCCTTCTGATCGGTATGCCGCCGATTCGAAGCATCGTCTGTTAGGCGATGATAATCTGGCGCGGCCAGATCAAAACCAGATCATACGGCGCGGTGGCGGAGTGGCTACGCAGCGGCCTGCAAAGCCGTGAACACCGGTTCGAATCCGGTCCGCGCCTCCAAACCTGATCGGGAGTAGCTCAGTGGTAGAGCAGGTGGCTGTTAACCACCTTGTCGGGGGTTCGAATCCCTCCTCCCGAGCCAATAAAATAAAGGGGTTAGGTGTTATTCACCTAGCCCCTTTTTCTATATAGGTACCACATAGGTACCATAGATGTACGATTTCAGCCTATTTTTGAGCGATTCGCCCTAATCCGGGATATTCCGAGATTAGCTGGGTTTGGTGTCCGCTTAACCCCCGAAAGCGTACTCTTTTCAGAATATCAAAAAGAGTCTGCTTTTGACCCAAAGCGGACATAGCAAAAATCCTCAATTTATTCCAATAAATTAAAAGGACGGCTGAAATGCAGCCGCCCTCTTTCAAGTATTCTCAATATATCTAAAACGATTTAGTTTGCTGCGAGCATCTTATCGACGATTTTTTGCGCCGGAACACCCCGCGCAGCAGTTTCAGCAATTATTTCCCTGGAAGTTGTCTTCCAGATATTAAGCGATTTCTGCAGATCAGCCTTGTTCATTTCGACAAACTCATGCTTTTTGGATTTTCGGATAAAATTCCAACCGTCTGCATTTTCTTTCTCATAAACTCGCGCACCGCGCTCACTCGGCTTGGCGCCGGTGGTTTTGTCGATAATCGCTTTATGCGCTGGAGAAAGACCTTCATAGCTCTTCTTATTCATAACCAAAAACATAGGTGAGGTACCCCATGGCAGACCAGCGGTGAAGTACTTGGTCACTTCTGCCAGCTTGAAGCCCTGCAAAGTGGTGGTTGAGGTCAAAACACCGTCAACCAAACCTCGCGCCATGCCATTATAGACCTTGGTGATGGACATTGGGATTGGCACGGCACCCAATGCTTTAATGGTTTTTGATTGCATTTGCGAAGGTGTTCGAATTTTCATGCCTTTAAGGTCAGCCAAAGATCTAACCGGCTTTTTCAAAGTCATGATAAGCGGCCGGTCAACTGACCACATGAAGAGGAGCTTCACGTTTTTGTATTCCTTATCGAGCAGACCGTCATATGCCGCCCACATTGCCCGCGTTGCTTCGACGGCATCTTTGGCAATGTTAGGTAATTCAATCAGGGTCGTCGCGCGGAACTGAGAAGACGTATAGCCTTGCAGGCCGAAGCTGATATCAGCAACTCCGTCAACCGCGCGTTTAAATTGCTTGGCGCCGCCCTTGCCGAGCTTGCCGCCGACAAACATCTTAATTGTAAGCGAGCCACCGGACATTTTTTCGACTTCCTTTTTCCAAGGTGTGAAAAATGCACGGTTCATGGCGTGCTTTGGTCCGGTAAAGGATGCGAGTTTCAACTCTACACCCGAGGCCTGGCTTGGTGCGTAGAAAGTAGCAAGACCTGCCAGTCCAACCACTGAAACAGCTGTTTTTAGTAAGGTGTTCATTAGCACTTCTCCTTGTTGTAAAAAATTATGGCGCTTGAAGAGGTCAGACATTGGCCCCTTTTACGACGCTCTTATAAAGCTTCTCTATAATTACTATTGGATCATCGTCTCAGGTAAAAACAGAGCAATTTCCGGAAATATCAATAGCAGCACAATGCACGCCACCATGGCGAACCAAAAAGGAATAACGCCGGCAAATATTGTCTTGAGAGGCACATCACCGGCGATGCCTTTGACGACGAATACATTCACACCAACCGGCGGAGTGATCAATCCGATCTCTATAATGATGACAATCATTACGCCAAACCAGACCGGATCGAACCCCAATTCGACAATTAGTGGATGGACGATAGGCAAAGTCAGTACCAGCATAGCAAAGCCTTCAAGAAATGATCCGAGGACAATATATGCCGCCATAAGAATGAGCATGATTGTCATCGGCGAGAGTTCGGAGCCGATTAAAAGGGATGCCAAATCTGAAGGGATATGAGTCAACGCTAGAAAGGGGTTAAAAATATGTGCGCCGATCAGGATTAAGAAAACCAAACCGGTCGTCCGCATGGTTTGAAGCCAGACATCAAACAGCGAACTCTGATTTATCTTGCCGCGTATGAAGGCGAGTAAAAATGACAGCATTGCACCGACGCCGGCGGCTTCGGTTGGTGTGAACAAGCCGCCATAAATACCGCCAATCGTCACTACGACAATAACAATCATTGCCGACGCCTGACCGAGAGATTTGAATTTCTCCTTCATTTCTACGCCGGGGCCGGCGGGGCCCAATTCCGGATTAATCCGGGTCTGAATATAGATTGAAATCATAAACAGAGCGGTAAGCAGCAAGCCGGGGAAAACGCCTGCCAAGAATAATCGACCGATGGATTCTTCAGTCAAGATCGCATAGATGATAAAGCCCGTACTGGGCGGAATAAGAATTCCTAAAGTACCGCCAGCGGCAATGCACCCTGTAGCTAACCTGGAATCATAGTTGTAGCGTTTCATTTCTGGCAGAGACACTCTGCCCATCGTAATCGCAGAAGCCACCGAGGAGCCGGACAAAGCTGCGAATCCCGCGCAGGCTGCAATCGTCGCTGACGCCAAGCCACCTCGCCAATGACCAACCCAGCAATAGGCGGCATTATACAAATCCCGGCTCATGCCGGATGTTGAGGCAAAGTTACCCATCAGGATGAACAGCGGAATGACAATCAGTTCATAGTTATTGGCAATAACGAATGCTTCATCCCCCAGCATTGAAAATGCTGGTGACCAGCCGTTCATGATGCCAAACCCGATGACGCCAACGAGGCCCATGGCAATAGCCACTGGCATACGTAGGGCTAATAGGATGAACAAGGAGGCAATGCCAACCAACCCAAATGCGGTATCACTCATGGTTAGTCGGTTCCTCTATGCCTTTAAAAGAGCGGTAGGTCTGCATCAACAAAACAATAGTGAACATTGCAGAGCCAATCACCATAATGATAACAAACGGAAGGTAGGGTATCTCGATCATCTGTGTTACCTCTTCATTCTCAGCCGTATAGCGTGAAAGGCGAATGCTTTCCCAAGTCAACGTGCCAATAGATACGGCGCAGATGAAACCAATGATCGTGTCACTCCACCGGACGATAATGGGGCGAGCCAATGAGCTGATTAAATCAACTGCAATATGCCCTTTGGTTAGTGATGTGTAAGCCAGAGAGAAAAAAACAATTGGGATCAAGGTTACTTCGGCGATGTCATAGGAGCCAAGTGGTGGCGCATTAAAAACTCGGCGCATGAAAACGGAATATACAATCAAGCACATCAACCCCATCAGGGCGACACCGCCCAACAAAGCTAAAAAACGGACAGCCCGTTCAATCTTATGGGTTTTACTTTCGGACATAAAACTAGTTCCGCCAAAGAGAGCGGAAGGCCCTTTGAATGATATGCAACAGATAATACTCCCAGTGACGTGCAGTGATTATTCGATGTGGGAATTAATTAGAATTCTTACCTTCCCATCTTGGTCACGAGTATGTGAGCATAAATAAAAAATGGGGCTGACCCAGCTAACTAGTTCAAATACTGTTTAACCCACTGTTTTACTTGTCTTAATTGATCCTGTGGCTTGGGGTTGTTAAATCGCCACTCACATTCCTTTAAAAATAGCCCAAAATGCTCCTTTGGAACACCAT
>JABIIH010000219.1 GCA_018649245.1 Rhodospirillaceae bacterium
GGCGTTTAACACCAGGCGCAAACGCCGCATATCGCCATAATTCTCATTAAGGGCGAAGCGGGGAATGTAATGAACATTCGTTGATTTATTGACGACGCCGGAATGCTGGCCGAAAGCCATCGTATAGCCGCTCGTTTGCACCAGTTTTTGTACGCGCGCACTGGCTTCGCCAAATGGATAGGCAAACATATCCGGCGCTTGGCCCAGCTCCGCAACCATCCGGGACTTTGATTTTTGCAACTCTCGCTTATTTTGATCGGGGTTGGAAACTGGCATGTGATTATGCGACGAAGTATGGCCACTTATCTCGACACCAGCCTTTTTCAGTTCCCTAAGCTGGTTCCAGCTCAGGTAATTGTTTGAGCCGCGGTCAATCGGATCAGTAGCGGCAAAGATAGTAAACGGCAGGCCGGCTTTTTTGAGGCGTGGCCAGGCTTCGGTATAGATCGAGCGATAGCCGTCATCAATGGTAATGCCAACGGTTCGATCCGGCAGATCTTTGCCGTTTTGAATAGCGGCCATAATGTCGCGCACCGGCAGAACATTGTAGCTGCCGTTGCTAAGCTCCTTGATATGATTATCAAATTGTTCCAGTTGAATATTGGTCGACGGGAATTTGGTTTCACCGAAACGATGATACATTAATATTACGGCCGCACTTTCGGCAGTTGCTGCAGTCGCCATCGCCGCCGCGCCGCTGGCAATAAGACCAACGAGCAGGAGCGCTTTGATTGAAGATTTCACTGGTTATTTCCCATTCATGCCCTACATCATACCTTGATTTAACACCGAATCGCTAAGCGCTGGAAGCCTACGCGCGTCAAACAATTGATAGTGCCACCATTCATTGCGATAGAAATCCCATCCGGCCGTTGTCATCAATCCCATCAAAAGAGCCCGGTTGCGTTGTGCTTCAATGCTGACTTCCATATTCCCATGATGAGAGCGCGGCGTAAATGCATCAAATGGGGTGCCCATTTCAAGCTCCTGCCCGGCCTTCGGCCCGGTTTGGTAGAGCAGTGTCAAATCAACAGCGGCCCCGCGCGAATGCGGTGAACCTCGCCTCGGATCGGCCAGAAAATCCGGATCTGGCGTGTGATTCCACAATACCCATTGCGCCTCTGAGGGCCTAAACGCATCAAATATTTTAATTTTGAAAGACCACGCAGCAGCAAGCTCAATGGCAGCGCACAGTAAACCTTCGGCTTCCGCATGGAGGTAACATCCGGCCCGGGCGTAAATTGGTTTGCCGGTAAAATTATTGGCCGTGGCGTATTCAAGGGAAAGCTCAACACCATGACTTTCCGGCGTTATTTCGATAAGGCTCATATTGCCTGTTTCACTTTGGGTCCTGTATTTTCAGCCTAAAAGTGCTAAGGAAATAATAGCTGTAACACATTTAGGGATCATTAAACTTTTGACCGTATTGGCTTTTGATACTGCCACTTCTTCCTGCGCCATTGCGTTGTGGCACGATGGTGAGATTTTGGCCGAAGCCCAGCAGATGCTGGAGCGCGGCCACGCCGAAGTACTGGTGCCGATGATTGAAGGCGTTTTAAGCGATGCCAGCTTGAGTTATCAGGAACTTGAATTACTGGCGGTAACGGTTGGACCGGGGGCATTTACCGGTATTCGCATTGGTTTGGCAACGGCTCGCGCCTTGGCGCTGGCCAGCGATCTGCCCTTGATCGGTGTGACAAATTTTGAGGCCCTTGCGCATGCCGTGCCGGCTGAAGAACGCCGCGGGCGAAACTTGCTGATTGTTTTGGAAACCAAGCGGGCGGATTTTTACACCTGTGGCTATGACGAAAACTTATCGCTCTTGGCAGAGCCCAAGGCAATTGACGAAGACGGGCTGATAGAATTGGCCGCGGGCATCGCCAAGGACGGCGCTCTCTTGCTTGCCGGGGATTGCCTTGAACGCGCCCAGCAGGTTTTGCAAAAAAATGACTTAGATATTTTGATTTCAAGCGGCAGCAATCACGTTGACCCAACCGTTGTTGCAGAACTGGCGGCGGCGAAATTAAAATCCAGCACGGCGATCGAAAACCCTGCCCCCCTTTATCTCAAACCCCCTGATGTCAATATGTCAGGGGTAAAACCACCAACCCGCCAAATATCACCCTAAAAAAGGACCCAGCGGCGTGCCAGATCACGACCTTACTCTCGTTGATTGTTCTGCGGCCCATGCGGAAATCCTCGCCAGCCTTCACGCCGAGTGCTTCGATAATGCCTGGTCGGCCCAGGAAATTTTGGCGCTACTGATTTCCCCTGGCCTCTTTGGCTGCATTGCCGAGTATCGATCTGAGCCGGCGGGATTTATACTTGGCCGGGCCGTTGCTGATGAATGCGAAATTCTGACACTTGGAGTTTTGCCGCCTCTCCGCCGTCACGGTATTGCCGCCAGGTTACTGGAAAAATTGACACATGAAGCAGCTGAGCTTGAAATTGTTAAAATTTTCCTGGAGGTGGCGGCAGACAATGAAGCGGCAAAAAACCTATATTACAGTAGAGATTTTGTTGAAATTGGCCGCCGCAAAAACTACTACAACAATTTAAATGGTCGGCTTGACGCACTTATATTAGCCAAGACTAAATTTAACAAAACTGCAAATTTAATTTAATTAATTATAGATAACTCTAAAATTTCAGAATGAAAATTAATAAAATCAAGTAATCCTGCACTCATTTGTAATAATTCGTAATAAAAACACCATCGTTCTTGATATATTTACACTCCTGTCTTATATTTTATAGGTAAAATGAAACTTTAAGGTGTTTTTTAATGTCTGGTCAGGAAAATCAAATTGAATTGCTTGAACTAACGACTGAAATTGTCGCCGCCCATGTGAGCAATAACACTTTAGCGGTAAATGATTTACCTCAGTTAATCCAAGACGTTTATAAAACCTTGGTAAATGTTGGCAATGGTCAGGTTTCGTCAGAGCGGTTACAACCCGCTATTTCAATAAAAAAATCAATCACGCCGGATTTCATCATCTGCCTCGAAGACGGTAAGAAACTAAAAATGCTCAAACGGCATTTAAAAACAGCTTACAATATGACACCTGAAGAATATCGGGAAAAATGGGGGCTGCCGAGAGACTATCCAATGGTGGCGCCAAATTATGCCAAGCACCGCAGCTCTCTGGCAAAAAAGATTGGTCTCGGCACCAAACCCCGGCGCTAAAAACTCAAGGATAGTATCTCCATATTTTTTGAATGCGAGAAAAATGGGTAAATTTCTCTCGTTTCACATCTTGCCGATATCATGCTTTAATTTAACTAGGCTTGATCACAGCAAAATCGATGATATCATTTGTGATCTTCAAAACGTATAACTCTTTATTTAAGGATTGTGACAACTGTGGCTGACCGAGTAGAAATTTCTCGCCTTGAACAACTCTGTATTGAACGCGGCATGAAAATGACCGGACAACGGCGTATCATCGCTAAAGTGCTGTCCGATTGTGAAGATCATCCAGATGTTGAAGAGCTGTATCGACGCTCAGTCAAAGTTGATCCAAAGATTAGCATCGCGACGGTATATCGCACAGTTCGGCTTTTCGAAGAAGCTGGATTGCTGGACCGGCTTGATTTTGGTGATGGCCGAGCGCGTTATGAGCAGACCAGTGATGATCATCATGATCATTTAATCGATGTTCAGTCAGGGCGAATTATTGAATTCCACGACGAGGAAGTCGAGGAGCTGCAGCGGAAAATTGCGGAAAAATTGGGTTACAAATTAATCGGCCATCGGATGGAATTGTTTGGTGTGCCATTACCCAATTCTGATAATTGATTTGGCAACAATGGACCAAATCTTAATGGTAAAGCGGTAAAGCGCGAGATTGGCGAAAAAACTCCACATTAAAACGTTTGGCTGTCAAATGAACGTCTACGATTCTGATCGTATGGCGGATGTTTTGACACCGCTTGGCTATGTCGCCACAGCTGTGCCGGATGACGCTGATATGGTGATCCTCAATACCTGTCATATCCGCGAAAAAGCGGCTGAGAAACTTTTTTCCGAGTTGGGCCGGCTCAGAAATATTAAAGAACGCCGCCTGGAAGATGGTATCGCGACCGTCATTGCGGTTGCTGGTTGCGTCGCTCAAGCAGAGGGGGCGGAAATAATAAAACGCGCACCCTATGTTGATATTGTGTTGGGTCCGCAAACCTATCATCGTTTGCCGGAGATGGTTGCCCGCGCCAGTCGTGCTGCTGCCGGCCAGCAAGAAACTAAGGGCATCTTAGATATTGAGTTTCCGGACGAACCTAAATTTGATCATTTGCCGGAAGTCACGGCCAAAGGTTTTTCGGCTTTTCTCTCGGTGCAGGAAGGCTGTGATAAATTCTGCACGTTTTGCGTCGTGCCCTACACCCGTGGCGCCGAGTTCTCGAGACCCTTTGACGACGTTATTAACGAAGCCCGCACGGTGGCGGCAGGTGGCGTCAGAGAGATCACTTTGCTGGGGCAAAACGTCAATGCCTATCACGGCGAAACTATCAAGGGTAAGAGCGGTAGTGAGGCCGGGCTCGGCGAGCTCATCCGTCAACTCGCCGAAATCGAAGGTATTTCCCGCCTGCGCTACACCACCTCTCATCCGATCGATATGGCTGATGATTTGATCGCGGCGCATGGCAACGTCGCCACGCTCATGCCATTTTTACACTTACCCATTCAGTCCGGATCTGACCGGATTTTGAGCCGCATGAACAGGCACCACCGCATTGATGACTATCGCCGAGTGGTTGATAAATTATTGGCGGTGCGACCGGATATGAAATTATCATCAGATTTTATTGTTGGCTTTCCCGGTGAGAGTGACGAAGATTTTGAGGCGACCATGAATTTGGCTCGAGAGTTTCAATTTGTTCAGGCCTATTCATTTAAATACAGTCCCCGGCCCGGAACGCCGGGTGCTGTGATGCAGGATCAAATACCCGAAGCTCTCCAAAGTGAGCGTTTAGCGGCGCTGCAGGAAATTCTTGAGCAGAATCAAATTAACTTCAACCAGCAATGTGTCGATAGTGTTGTCCCTGTATTGTTCGATCGACAAGGCCGAAAAGATGGCCAGCTGGTT
The DNA here is from genome assembly GCA_018649245.1 of Rhodospirillaceae bacterium. Taxonomy (GTDB): domain Bacteria; phylum Pseudomonadota; class Alphaproteobacteria; order Rhodospirillales; family UBA2165; genus TMED23. The sequence continues at coordinate 5,088 of JABIIH010000219.1, forward strand.
GGCCGCACACCTTATATGCAACCGGTCCATGTCCAGGCGCCTCAAGAGATGTTTGGTCAGATCGCCGAAGTCAAATTAACCAGCGCCCATGCCAACAGCCTTGGCGGCGAACTTATTTTGGCGGCACATCAATCTAGTCCGATGAGCGAAATTGAAAAGGTCAGCGCATGACTCCAGGCAAAGGCACGGCTAAGGCTAGATCCAAATCGGCTAAGAAACATCGCGCCGGCAAGATCAAAGCTCCGTCACAACAACCGGCAACTCTGCAAATCGAATTCGACGATAACAAATTATTGCCGTTGTTATTTGGTAGCCATAATGCCCATCTCGCCAAGATCGAGCAAAAATTGGATGTGTCGTTGAATTCGAGAGGCAATACCGTGTCGATCTCAGGTCCTGAGGATCAGGCCGAGGCCGCCTATGATGTTTTGACCAGTCTTTATAATCAGGCGAAAAAAGGCCGCGAGATTGATGCCGCAGAAGTTGATGGCGCGCTTCGCATGAAGATTTCCGGCAACGGTAATGGTAAAGCGATCAATGCTGATGATTTTGCCGTTAAAACGCAAAAGCGGCAAATTGGTCCCCGCTCGCCGCAGCAGGCAGTCTATTTGGAAGCCATTGATAAAGCCGATCTGGTGTTTGGCTTGGGACCGGCGGGCACCGGTAAAACTTATCTGGCGGTAGCGAAGGCCGTTGAAAGTCTTATCAATGGCGAAATTGACCGGATCATTTTGTCGCGTCCTGCAGTCGAAGCCGGCGAGCAGCTCGGTTTTTTGCCGGGCGATATGCGTGAAAAAGTCGACCCCTATCTGCGCCCGCTTTATGACGCGCTGCATGATATGCTGCCGGAAAATCAGGTCGCCAAGAAAATGGAAAATGGTGAGATCGAGATTGCCCCGCTGGCCTTTATGCGGGGACGTACTTTGGCAGACGCCTTTGTCATATTGGATGAAGCGCAAAATACCACCGCCGTGCAAATGAAAATGTTCCTGACCCGGCTGGGTGAAAATGCCTCCATGGTTATCACTGGTGATCTCAGTCAAGTGGATTTGCCGTCCGGCGTGCGCTCCGGTTTACGCGACGCGGTTGAGATACTGGATGGCGTCAAAGGTGTATCATTTGTCCGCTTTACCGAAGCTGATGTAGTGCGCCATCCCTTGGTTGCCCGCATTGTCAAAGCCTACGATAAAAAAGTCCGGGGCAATCAATATGACAAACCCGCTGATTAGTACTCGGCTAGGATAGAGATCAACAAGCTGATGTCGACCAAGGTCGAAACTTTTGTTCAAATCAAAGACTCCCGTTGGCTGACGGCGTTACCTGGAGTTGAAGGCTTGTGCCAACAGGCGGCGGCGGCGGCGTGGCACGCAACCCTTAGCGAAGAAGATACTTATGAAGCAACTATTGTGCTGGCCGACGATAATTTCATTGCCCAGCTTAATCACGATTTCCGCCAGCAAAATAAGCCAACGAACGTGTTGTCTTTTCCGACCGATGAGGCGGCGCGCCTGGTGCCGGAAGGTGTTAAAGAGACACCAAGCCTCGGTGATGTCGTGATTGCCTTTGAAACCACGCAAAGTGAAGCCCCGGATGATCTTGCCGATCATCTTGGTCATTTGGTGGTACATGGCTGCCTTCATCTGCTGGGCTACGACCATGAAGCAGATGGCGAGGCGGCGAATATGGAAACGCTCGAGATCAAAATTTTGGCGGGGCTGGGAATTACCGATCCTTATCTTGAGATCACAAATAACTGACCGCTGAAATCGCTTGGTGACAAAGCTTGGCAAATTGGTTGATAATGACGTTAATACTGAAACTGACAGAACGAAATGAACGAAGACTCAAGTAGTCGAGAGCCCCGTTTGACCGGGGCCGATCCAGAACCTGGCATTTTTCATACCCTTTGGGGATGGGCGCAACGTCTGGTGCGACCGCGCAACGGCGAGGATTCAGTGCGCGAAGCTATTGAAGAGCTGATCGAAGAAAGTGGTGATGATGCCTCACTACTTGAAACCGAAGAGCGCGTTCTGCTCTCGAATATTCTCAGTCTTAGAGATATTACCGTTGCCGATGTGATGGTGCCGCGCGCCGATATCACGGCCCTAGATGTTAACGCATCCGTTGCCGACCTAATTAAAATCATTAACAGCGAAGCCCATTCGCGTATTCCGATCTTCCAAGAAACTCTCGATGATGCCATCGGTATGGTGCACATCAAAGATGTCATGGCGGCGCGTCAGATTGGCGAAGATTTGGAGCTCCGCAATATAATGCGCGATGTTTTATTTGTTGCGCCCTCCATGCAAGTGCTGGAACTATTGCTAGAGATGCGGGTGAAGCGCACGCATATGGCGCTAGTGGTCGATGAGTTTGGTGGTGTCGATGGACTGGCAACAATCGAAGATTTAGTTGAAGAAATTGTCGGCGAAATTGAAGATGAGCACGATCAGGATGAAGAACCTCAATTAACGCTGAAATCGGATGGCTCAATTGAAGCCGATGCGCGCGCTTCAATCGAAGCATTTGAAGATCAAGTCGGGGCTGTATTGACGGCGGAAGAACGCGAGGAGTTTGATACTCTTGGCGGTTTGGTCTTTTCGCTTGCTGACCGTGTGCCGATCCGGGGAGAATTGATTAGGCATAGCTGCGGCATGGAAATTGAAATTATTGATGCTGATCCGAGGCGCATCAAGAGCATCCGAATTCGCGGCTTGGAAGCGGATCCTGATATTAAAATATCTGCTTCATAGATTGAATGCCCACCAAATTTGAAAATTGGCGCGCTCAAGCTGTAAATTGCAAAAACTGGCGGCGAGTATTTTTGGCCTTGCTACTTGGTGCTGTAAGTGTGCTGGCCCTTCCTCCCATCCATTTTGTGCCGGCACTGTTACCTGCCTTTGCCGGTTTAATCTGGCTTATTGACGGCTCTCAAAGACAGGTAACCTCAGGCTGGCGCCAGTTCTTACGCGCGCATTTCTTAAACAGCGCCTTCGCCGCCGGCTGGTGGTTTGGTCTCGGTTTTTTCATCGCCGGGCTTTACTGGATATCGTTTTCATTTCTGGTCGATGCTCAACAATTCGCCTGGATGATCCCCTTTGCAATTTTTGGCTTGTCGGCTGCCTTCGCCGTTTATATCGGTCTGGTAAGCAGCCTGGCCTTCCGCCTGTCAAAGCCGGGTTACCGGCGCATTATCTATTTTTCTATGCTGTGGGTGGTCTTCGAATGGCTGCGTGGCTGGGCCTTCACCGGATTTCCCTGGAATTTGATCGGCACGGTCTGGACCTTTAGTGATGCGATGATCCAGGTGACGTCTTTGGTCGGCGTGATGGGGCTGAGCCTGTTTACTGTACTGGCCGCAAGTTCATTGGCCGCGCTCGGTTATAAAGATAAGCCGCAACGGTTAAGATACCAGATGACGGTTGTTCCGCTATTAATCCTGGCCGTTATTTGGGGTGGCGGAGCTTGGCGTTTACAGGGAGCGGAAAACCGCTTTGTCGAAAATGTTCAACTCCGTCTGGTGCAGCCGAATATTGCCCAAAAAGATAAATGGAAATCCAATCTTCGAGGTAAACACCTCAACAATCTGCTGGCCTTGAGCGAAGCCCCGGCGTTGGGAGAATACGCCGGACGGAAACCAACTCATATTATTTGGCCGGAAACCGCGACGCCTTTCTTTCTCGAAGGTAACGATGCGGCTTTGCGGGTGATTGCCCAAGTGATTCCCAAAAAGGGTGCTCTGTTAACAGGCTCGCCACGGCGAACTGGCGGCGGCGGCATTCCCGCACAGCTCTGGAACAGTCTTCACGTTGTCAGCCCGGAGGCAAAAATATCTGCGACCTTTGACAAATTTCATCTGGTGCCATTTGGCGAGTATGTGCCCTTAAGGAAATACGTTAACTTCGCCAAACTAACCGCCGGGCGAACCGATTTTTCAAGCGGCCCCGGCTTAAGTTCAATCGCCGTCCCGGGATTACCGCCTGTCAGCCCCTTGATTTGCTACGAGGCAATATTTTCAGGCCAGGCTGTGCCGCCACCTAAGTCTGGTCATCCTCGACCAGGCTGGTTGTTGAACGTAACAAATGATGCGTGGTTTGGCTCGTCTTCAGGCCCCTATCAGCATTTAGCCGCTGCCCGGCTGCGGGCCGTCGAGGAAGGCTTGCCTTTGGTCCGGGTGGCCAATACTGGAATTTCCGCCGTTGTTGATGGTTACGGCAGAACGCTCAAAAAATTAGAGCTCAATGAACGCGCTGTTATTGATGCAAAATTGCCTGCCGCGCTTAGTAACTCCACTCTTTTTTCACGAATTGGTAGCTGGGGACTTCCTGCATTACTATTGGGGTTTCTACTCATTTCACGGATGCGGCGTTTGGATTAGAAGTAGATAGTAATTATGTATGTTAAGGTGAATACTTGCTTTAATAAATGAATTTACATAATTTTACTAATAAATCAGAAAAATTGAGCTAATCGATTGAAATTGCTAAATAATACCAAAAAATAGGTATTCTCTTGAGGTTAATAACTAAGGTATAGGTAGTTGAATAAAATGGATACATCTACAAGTACTCGCGGGCCGCAACCAGGACCATCATCCGTACGTAAGATTACTCGGCGGCGTGTTCCCGGTGTAGCTGACCCTGTTGATGTCCACGTCGGTAGCCGTGTGCGTCTCAGAAGGACATTATTAGGTCTCAGCCAGGAAAAACTTGGTGAGGCGGTTGGTCTGACCTTCCAGCAAATCCAAAAATATGAAAGAGGTGCAAATCGTATCGGTGCAAGCCGGATGTACGATCTTTCTCATGTTTTGGATGTGCCGGTCGCCTTTTTCTTCGAAGAAATGCCCGATGAGATCAAAAAACGGGATGATACGCCTTCTGATAGTTTGGGTGTACATACTTTGGAAGAGGCTGATAAAGACCCGCTGACCAGACGCGAAACTCTTGAGCTCGTGCGGGCGTATTACAAAGTTGGTAATGGCGCCGTCCGTAAACGGGTTTTTGAGTTGATCAAATCGCTGGCTAAAATGAACGCGGATTATTAACCGTTTTTAGTTCGCCTAATTAATCCAAATGAAGCGGAGCCAGAGGGATTTCTCTCAATGGCTCCGTTTGTTTTTATGGAATTTTATGATCTATCACCACTCGTTTTTGGCTGCTGTGATAGTGCTTGACGCTGCGGGTAAACATTGCGACAAGTCCTCCAACTTAACTTGACTGTTTTTGTTGGATTTTGGCTATTTGCCCCAATTAACCATGTGGACTAAATGGTCGTCTTTCTGGAGGTTTTATCCGTGTCTAAAGAGAATTTTCTATTTACCAGTGAATCTGTATCCGAAGGTCATCCTGATAAAGTCAGCGATCGTGTTTCTGATGCCATCGTCGATACTTTTTTAGCGGCTGATCCGGTCTCCCGGGTCGCAGTTGAAACCCTCTGCACCACCAATCGGGTGGTTCTGGCCGGTGAGGTGCGCGGTCCCGATTCAGTAACGCACGAAAAAATGGAAGAGGTCGCCCGGGCGGCGGTTAAAGATATCGGCTATGAGCAGGACGGCTTTCATTGGGAAAAAATGGATGTTGAGGTTCATGTCCATGCCCAATCAGTTGATATTGCGCAGGGCGTCGATGCTTCTGGCAATAAAGATGAAGGAGCCGGTGACCAGGGCATTATGTTCGGTTATGCCTGCCGGGAAACCGATGTCTTAATGCCGGCGCCGATCCACTATTCTCATGCAATTCTTGAAGAATTAGCAAAAGCCCGTCATGCCGGCGAAGCCACCGGCTTGGGCCCGGATTCCAAAAGCCAGCTCACCTTGAAATACGAAAATGGCCAACCCGTTGGCGCCACCTCAGTCGTCGTCTCAACGCAGCATAGCGCTGATCTGGATCAGGAAGCCGTCAAAGAAATAGTCCGCCCTTATGTTGAAAAAGTATTGCCAGCGGGTTGGATGTGTACGGAAGACGAATTTTATGTCAATCCAACAGGTTTGTTTGTCATTGGTGGGCCGGATGGAGATGCTGGACTGACTGGGCGGAAAATTATTGTTGATACCTATGGCGGCGCTGCACCACATGGCGGCGGCGCATTTTCCGGCAAAGATCCAACCAAGGTTGACCGCTCGGCTGCCTATGCCGCGCGTTATTTAGCGAAAAATGTTGTCGCGGCGGAATTGGCCGAGAAATGTACTATTCAGTTGGCCTATGCGATTGGCGTCTCGAAGCCATTGTCAGTTTACGTTGATACAGCCGGCACCGGCAGTATTGATGAAGATAAATTGTCGGCGGCCCTGCAGGAAGTAATGGATTTGAGCCCGCGCGGTATTCGTGAACATCTTGGCCTGAGCCGGCCGATTTATGCCCGCTCGGCAGCCTATGGTCACTTTGGCCGCACACCGGATGAAGATGGCGGTTTCTCTTGGGAAAAAACCGATCTGGTTGAGCCGCTGAAGGCAGCGCTGTAAGGACTTTTATCCGCCGGGCCCTAAAATAGGTCCAATAATAGGTAATGAGCAGAAATAAAAATTCAGTTCCTGATAAACCCCAATTTTATGGCCGCCGCAAAGGCCATGCCTTAAGACCCCATCGCCAGCTTTTGATGGCTGAGTTACTGCCCCTACTGGAGGTCTCAGCTGAGGGCAAATATGAGCTGGAGGCGGCGGAAATCTGGCTGGAAATTGGCTTCGGCGCCGGCGAACATTTAGCGGCACAGGCCGAGAGCCATCCCGATATTGGCTTTATCGGCTGCGAGCCATACGTCAATGGAATTGCCACCTTGCTGTCAGTGATTGAGCAGAAAAAACTTAACAATATCCGCTTATTCAACGATGATGCCCGCCTGCTTTTGACCAATTTAGAGCCCGCTTCAATCAGCAAAGTATTTGTTCTTTTTTCAGACCCGTGGCCCAAAAAACGGCATAACCGCCGGCGTTTTATCAATCCAGAAAATTTGGCTGCCTTGGCTGAGATTATGACCGACCAGGCAGAACTGCGCTTTGCCACCGATGACATGAGTTATATTCGCTGGGCGCTTGATGTTTTTTATCGCCATCCTGATTTTACCTGGCGCGTACAGGGACCGGCAGATTGGCGTCATCGTTACGCCGATACGGCCCCAACCCGCTATGAAACCAAAGCACTAAAGCAGGGCAAAAAATGCGTCTATCTAACTTTCCAGCGCCAGGCCCGGTCTTAGTTTTGCACCCTTGCTAAGGCCGCAATAAATTATTTGAGCCTTGACCGTTGTCATGGTGAATTCGTGGTCGGTATCTGATATTTAAGTAAAATAACCGCTAGCGGGAGGACCTCATCATGCAACTACCATCCAGAATCATAGATATTTCAATGCTGCTCGACAATGAGACGGTAACTGATCCGCCGGTGATGCGGCCAAACATCGAATATAAGACCGGTGAAGATAACGCTGAAATGGTCTGTGAGTTTTTTCCTGGCCTGACCACAGATCAATTGCCGGATGGCCAAGGGTGGTCATGGGAACGGATAAATCTGGTTACCCATAACGGCACCCATCTTGATGCGCCCTATCATTATCACACTCATGATAAATCTGGCGCTAAGATGCTGACGATTGATGAGGTTCCCCTCGACTGGTGTTTCCGGCCGGGGGTTAAGCTCGATTTTCGGCGCCTCGATGACGGCCACGTGGTTACCGCCAAAGAAGTTAAGGCTGAGCTTGACCGCATCGGGCATGATCTCCAGCCGTTTGATATCGTCCTCGTCAACACCCGGGCCAGCGAGTGCTATGGCACGGATGAATTTATGACAGCTGGTATTGGTATGGGCCGCGATGCGACTGTCTATTTAACCGACCGCGGCGTCAAAATAACCGGGATCGATGCCTGGGGCTGGGATGCGCCGTTTCATCACATGGCTCAGAATTGGGAGGCAACGCAAGATCCGGCGGTTATCTGGGAAGGTCATTACGCCGGCATGGAAAATCAATATTGTCATCTCGAAAAACTTCAGCATTTGGAAAAACTGCCGGCGAGTGGTTTCACCGTCGCTTGTTTCCCGTGCAAGATTAAAGACGCGTCAGCGGGCTGGACGCGGGCTGTGGCGATGTTCGACTAAATGGCTGAAAACAGCAATTTGATAAAAAAGCTTGTTTTTTTCGGCGCTGAGAGGGAGAATGCGCCACGTTCTTAGACATATCCAAATATATCGGAATTCTGAGGGTGGGCTCGCGGGCCCACTTTTTTGCATTTAAGGCACTCTTTTTTCGGTTTGGGTATTTCGAACGTAGCGAATTTAAAACAGTTTAAACGGCCCAGTTTAATAGGACCTATTTTTGACCATGAGTCAGGAAGACAGAGTGCAGGAAGTGATCACCCCAGCTTTAGAAAGCATGGGCTACGAACTGCTGCGTGTTCAATTAAGCGGTGACAAACACCAAACCCTGCAGATCATGGCTGAGCGGGCAGACAACGCCAATATGACGGTCGAGGATTGCGCCGCCATATCGAAAGAAATATCGGCGCTGTTGGAAGTCGATGACCCAATCAGAGACGCCTATTCTTTGGAAGTTAGCTCACCCGGTATCGACCGGCCCTTGGTGCGGTTGAAGGATTTTGAAAATTATGCCGGTTTTGATGCACGGGTTGATATGAATTTTATATTTGAAGGGCGCAAAAAATTTAAAGGCAAACTGCTCGGTATTGAGGACGATAAAGTTTCGATCCGGGTTAAAGATGAAACATATGCTTTGCCGTTCGGTGACATTCGGCGGGCAAAGCTGCTTTTGACCCAAGAACTACTCGATGCAGCGGCCCAAAGCTAAGGGCGAGAGTTAAAAGCTAAGAGATTTAACGAGACATAGGTCAGCGAATTATGGATACAAACTCAGATACAAACACTGAATCAAGTACGATGTACACCCACCCGGAACTGCTTTTAGTAGCCGATACGGTGGCCCGTGAAAAAGGCATTGACCGGGAAGAAGTGCTGGAAGCCATGGAGCAGGCGATCCAAAAGGCTGGCCGCTCAAAATATGGCCATGAACATGACATTCGCGCCGAAATCGACCGCAAGTCAGGCGAGATAAAATTGGCGCGCTATATCGAAGTCGCCGAAGAAATTGAAAACGAGATTACCCAGATCACGCTTGATGCAGCGAAAGGCCGCAAAGATGATGCCATCATCGGCGAGTTTCTGGTAGATCCGTTGCCACCGATTGATTTTGGCCGCATTGCTGCCCAGACTGCTAAGCAGGTCATTGTACAAAAAGTCCGTGAAGCCGAGCGTAAACGCCAGTTTGCTGAGTTCAAAGACCGCATTGGTGAAGTTGTAAACGGTATGGTCAAACGGGTTGAATTCGGCAATGTCATTGTCGATTTAGGCGGCCGTGCTGAAGGCATTATCCGGCGCGATGAATGTATTCCGCGTGAGCATTTCAATAATGGTGATCGGGTCCGCTCTTATATTTATGACGTGCGAGAAGAACAGCGCGGTCCACAAATCTTTTTGTCGCGCAGTCATCCGCAATTTATGGCCAAACTGTTTACCCAGGAAGTGCCGGAAATTTACGACGGCATCATCGAAATTAAATCGGTTGCTCGTGACCCCGGCAGCCGGGCTAAAATTGCCGTTATTTCATCTGATAGCAGTATTGATCCGGTTGGCGCCTGTGTTGGTATGCGGGGTTCCCGCGTGCAAGCGGTGGTGGCCGAGCTGCAAGGTGAAAAAATCGATATTATTTCCTGGTCTGATGAACCAGCCACCTTCATTGTCAACGGCTTGGCGCCGGCAGAGGTGACCAAAGTTGTGCTAGATGAAGAGCAAAACCGGATCGAAGTTGTGGTGCCTGACGAACAGCTCAGCCTGGCGATTGGCCGGCGTGGTCAAAATGTCCGGCTGGCCTCTCAATTGACCGGCTGGGATATCGATATTCTGACCGAAGCGGAAGAATCTGACCGCCGGGTCGAAGAATTTCGGGTCCGCTCACAACTCTTTATTGATTGTTTGGACGTTGATGAAGTGATCGCTCAGCTGCTCGTGACGGAAGGTTTCTCGACCATCGAAGAAGTGGCCTTTGTGCCGGTTGAAGAACTATCTGCCATCGAAGGCTTTGATGACGACGTTGCCAATGAGTTACGTGAACGTGGCCGTCAATATCTCGAGCAACATGAAGCTGAGCTGACTGAAACACGGAAAGCCGCCGGGGTTAGCGATGAGGTTGCAGGCGTTGATGGTTTGGCGCCTGAAATGGTCGTGGCGCTCGGCGAAAACGAGATTAAAAGCCTTGATGATCTGGCGGATTTGGCCAGCGATGAGTTGCGTGAAATTGTCGGCGAAAGCAATCTGAGCGAAGACGCTGCTAATGAAATAATTATGGCAGCCCGCGCCCATTGGTTTGCTGATGAAGACGCCGCCAAGGCAGAGGCTGAAGCTGAGACACCGGCTGAGGAAGCACCTACTGAGGAAGCTGCTGTTGAAGGAGCTCCAGCCGAAGAAGAAAAATCAGACGCCTAGTTTAGGGTGTTGAATTGAGGTACATAAACTGACGCGAAAAAAGGAAGCCAAGAAAGATTTCGGTCGCAAATGTATTTTATCCGGCGAGAGCCGGTCAAAATCCGAGCTGGTGCGATTTGTTGTTGGTCCTGATGGCGTTATAGTTCCGGATATTGCGGAACGCCTGCCTGGTCGGGGTTTGTGGTTAAGCGCCAGTCGGGATATTATAGATGAGGCTTGCGCCAAGAACGTTTTTTCGAAAGCGGCGCGCGGGCAAGTTAAAATCCCGGATGGCTTAAGTGACCGGGTCGAGAAACTGTTACGGCAGCGCTGCCTGGAAATTTTTGGTCTGGCGCGCCGGGCAGGACAAATGGTTGGAGGATATGAGAAAGTGCGCTCCTATCTTAAAGCCGAAACAGCGGGCGTTCTGATTGCCGCCAATGATGGGGCAGCTGACGGTCGTAGTAAAATTAGTGCTTTAGCACCCGAAATACCGCTGGTGGATTGTTTTTCCGGCGGCGAATTGGGTGCCGCGATTGGCCGGGATCGCCTGGTTCATGCGGTCGTTGCCGAAGGCGGGTTCGCCAGAAGTTTGTTGGTTGAAGCCAATAAGTTGGTAGGATTACAAAAACGCAGTGGTCCGAAAGTGTGATTTTTAATTGAAAGTGTAAGTTGACGGATTGACATGACGGATACTAAAGAAAAAACACCAAAGAAAAAGCTGAGCTTGTCTCGGCCGGGTAAACTTGAGCTGCAAAAAACAGTTGAGGGTGGCCAGGTCAGGCAAAGTTTCTCGCATGGCCGTTCGAAAGTTGTCACCGTTGAGGTGAAAAAGAAACGGACCTTCGCACCCGGCTCTACGGGCAGCATGAAAGAAGTAAAATCGGATGCTGAGGCAGCTTTCGAAGCTCCCGAAGAAGCTGCCGAAATTGAAGAAGTCGTTGAAGAGCCATCGGTCGCACCAGCTATTCCGCATAATTTGACTGAGCAAGAACGGGCCGCCCGGGCCCAAGCCCTGCTGGATGCCCAAAAAATCGAAGAAGAACGTAAGAACCAGCCGGAGCCAGCACCAGAACCCGAGCCTGAAGTTGAAGCAGCTGAGAAACCAGCAGCTGACGCTGAACCTGAAGTCGATGAGGCTGAAGTAGAGGCCGAAAAACTGCGCCAAGCAACACTGGATTTGGAAGCGGCAGAAGCTACAGCGGCTAAATCCAATCAGGACAAGGTGGTTGTCAAAGAAGAAGATGACGCAACCTCTAAAAAAGGCAAAACGCAGCCCAAACGTCCGTCACCGTCACCGCGTCAAGGTGAACGCCGCCGCCGTGGCAAGCTCACCATTGCCGAGGCTTTGGACGATTCTGAACGCCAGCGTTCCCTGGCATCGGTTAAGCGTCAGCGGGAACGCCTAAAACGTAAAGAAGGTCCAATCGAACATGTAAAAATCGTTCGTGATGTAACCATCCCGGAGACCATCTCGGTTCAGGAGCTCTCTAACCGGATGGCTGAACGTGGTGTCGATGTTATCAAAGCACTGATGAAAATGGGCGTGATGGCGAATATGAGCCAGATTATAGATGCCGATACAGCCGAACTCGTGGTTGAGGAATTTGGCCATACCTTGGTTCGGGTTAGTGATGCTGACGTTGAAATTGGCTTGGGCGATCAAGAAGATACAGATCAAGACTTGGCATCACGTTCACCGGTGGTGACCGTCATGGGCCATGTTGATCATGGTAAGACATCGCTGTTGGATGCGATGCGCAAAGCCAATGTCGTTTCTGGCGAAGCGGGCGGTATTACTCAGCATATTGGCGCCTATCAAGCGGTTTCCAGTGACGGTCAGAAAATTACCTTTATCGACACTCCAGGCCACGAAGCTTTTACAGCCATGCGCGCCCGCGGTGCCGGCGTCACCGATATCGTCGTACTGGTGGTGGCTGCCGATGACGGCATTATGCCGCAAACGGTTGAAGCGATTAATCACGCTAAATTAGCCGAAGTACCGATCATCGTGGCCATCAATAAAATTGACCGGCCTGACGCCAATGCCAATCGCGTCCGCACCCAATTGCTGGAACATGAATTAGTGTTGGAAGCAATGGGTGGTGATATCCTCGATGTTGAAGTTTCCGCCACCGAAGGCACCAATATAGATAAGCTGGAAGAGGCTATTCTGTTGCAGGCTGAAATTCTCGACCTCAAAGCCAATCCAGAACGTTCCGCCGAAGGTGTGGTTGTAGAATCCCGGGTCGAGCAAGGTCGCGGTGCCGTGGCGACGGTTTTGGTTCAGCGCGGCACGCTCAAAAATGGCGATATTTTCGTTGCCGGTTCTGAATCCGGCCGGGTCCGGGTTTTGATAGATGATAAAGGTGAAAATGTAGAAACAGCTGGGCCGTCTGTCCCCGTTGAAGTGGTTGGCTTCACTGGTGCTCCGGCAGCAGGCGATGAGTTTTTTGTCGTCGAAAGCGAAGCCCGCGCCCGTGAAGTCGCCGAATTCCGCAGCAGCAAAA
>JABIIH010000288.1 GCA_018649245.1 Rhodospirillaceae bacterium
GTTGCCGCCATGCCTTATAACGTCACGGTCGAAATTGAAGGCCTCTTTGCCCTCAAGGAGTAGTCGATATGCTCTATATTATTTATCAGGAAGATGTTGAAAACTCAGGTCCACTACGTGAACAGCATAAACCGGCTCATTTCAAATATCTTGCCGAGCACGAGGAAAAATTGGTGTTGGGAGGTGCGCTGCTGGCCGATGATGGGGTGGCCCGCATTGGCTCGGTCTTGATCCTTAATGTGGCTAGCCGGGAGGAAGCGGAAGAGTTTTCGGCCAATGAACCGCTGCGTCAAGGCGGTGTTTTTAAATCGGTTAAAATTACTCATATGCGGCGCGGTCAATGGAATCCTGACGCTGCTCCGAAATCTGCCGAGGGGAATTAAACAAAGCGATTTCCTGGGTTATGGGGCTTGATGCCATAGTCCACCAGGGTGACATTGGCTTTTGATAAGCCTATGTCACGTAGTTGCCGATCGCTAATGTGGCGAATCTCGGCTGGCGGTTTAACCTCTAATTCACGCTCAATCGTGCGCAAAATCAAATTAAAATAATATATTAAATCGGCAAAAATCAGCGGTAAATAACTCCTTCTGCCACGACCTGAGAGATATAAGACTAATGTTGACATTGTCGGCATCCTTATGGGTTCCAGTTAATTTTCGTGACTTTAGCGGGCACGCCGGAAAATAGATGCTATAAAATTTGTAGTAAGTTTTTAGCGCGCTTTGAGGAGCCTTGCCTTTAAGTTCCAGCGCCTTTAAACACCCCTCTTATGGCACCTCCTATCCTCATCTTACGCGATATCGACTTGACCTTTGGCGGCACCCCACTGCTCGAAGAAGCAGAACTGTCGGTCTTGGAGCGCGACCGGATTTGCCTGGTTGGCCGCAATGGCTCGGGTAAATCGACGCTGTTAAAAATCGCGGCTGGTCTGATTGAGCCGGATAACGGTGAAGTCTTTCTGCAACCGGGAATTACTGTTCGCTATTTGCCTCAAGAACCGGACTTTGCCGGCTTTGAGAACACACTCAGCTATGCCGAAGCGGGACTGGCGCCGGGCGATGATCCTTACCGGGCGGCCTATTTGCTGGAACAGCTCGGGCTTTCCGGCAAAGAAGACCCGAGCCAGCTTTCCGGTGGAGAAGCGCGCCGGGCTGCCTTGGCACGCGTGCTCGCCCCCGAGCCGGATATTATTTTGCTCGATGAACCAACCAATCATCTTGATGTTGAAGCCATCGAATGGCTGGAAAGCGAGCTTAAATCCATCCGCTCGGCGCTGGTCATTATCAGCCATGACCGGCGGTTCCTGGAAAACTTATCGCAAACCACGGTCTGGCTGAGTCTTGGTGCCACCCGGCGACTCGATCAGGGCTTTCAATCCTTCGAAGCTTGGCGGGATGAAGTGCTGGAACAGGAAGAGCTCGACCGCCACAAACTTGACCGAAAGATTGTGCGTGAAGAACATTGGCTGCGCTACGGCGTGACGGCTAGGCGCAAACGAAACGTCCGGCGCTTGAATACGCTGCACAATCTTCGCCAGCAACGGCGTGAGCAACGAGTTGAGAACGGCACGGTCAAAATGGCGGCAACGGAGGCCAGGTCTTCCGGCAAACTGGTTTTTGAGGCCGAAGGTATTTCAAAAACCTATGATGAGCGGCCTATTGTCAAAAATTTCTCGACCCGGGTGTTGCGGGGTGACCGGGTTGGTTTCGTCGGCCCCAATGGCGCGGGTAAGACAACGCTGTTGAAAATGTTAACCGGTGAATTGGCGCCCGACGAAGGCTCGGTGCGGTCCGGCGCCAAACTTGAAATGGTCAGTTTGGATCAAGGCCGGGAAAGCCTCAATCCGAATTGGAGTTTAAGCGACGCCTTGACCGGTGGCGGCAGTGATATGGTTTTTATCGGCGATCAGTCGCGCCACGTCGTCAGCTATATGAAGGATTTTTTGTTTCAACCCGAACAAGCGCCGACGGTGGTTAGTGCCCTGTCTGGCGGCGAGCGCGGGCGGTTGATGTTGGCCCGCGCCTTTGCCCGGCCCTCGAATTTACTGATTCTCGATGAGCCGACCAACGATCTCGACCTCGAAACCCTCGATCTGTTACAAGAGTTGATCGCAGATTATAACGGCACGGTTCTGCTGGTCAGTCATGACCGGGATTTTCTCGACCGTATTGTCACGTCAACGATAGCGCCAGAAAAAGACGGCCAAGGAAATGGCGAGTGGATTGAATATGCCGGCGGCTATACGGACATGCTGGCGCAAAGAAAAGGCGAGAGCGCAATTGCACCAGTTAAACCAAAAGCGGCGAAAGCGAAAAAATCAAGCGGGACGAAACAGCAGACTAAAAGCAAGATGTCTTTTAAGGACAAGCACGCGCTCGAAACATTGCCGGGTCAGATAGCGGAATTGCAGGATGAGATCGTGAAAATTCAAGGGCAGATGGCGGATCTGGATTTTTATGCCCGTGATCCCGAAGGGTTCGAGAAAGCGGCGGCGGCGTTGACAGCGGCTGAAACCGAGTTGGCTATTTCTGAAGAACGCTGGCTCGAGCTCGAAATGGAGCGGGAAGAATTAGGGTCATGACGGAAAGCTTTATCACTTTGACAGGCCAGCGGGGGCTTGATCTTGCAACCGGCGAACTCATTGCTGAGCCACAGAACCGGGTGCGCCAGATTTTTACCAACATGTTTGCCGCTGCCCAAGAAAGTGGTTCCGGCATAAATGAAACCGTGCGTCTGGTTGTCTATGTCGCCGATATGAGCCGAGACCGTATTATCGTCAATGACATTCAAAAAGAGTTATTGGGTGAAGGACCCTACCCGCCCCGCACCATCATCGAAGTTGATTACCTTGGCGATGATTTTATTGAGATCGACGGCACCTTTCGCCTGCCGGGTGAGACCAGCGATGCGCTTGAGTTTCTGGCTCCCGCAGAAGCCTTTAAGCCGACGGCGACTTGGAGTCTCGGGGTTAAAACCGACACCCATGTCTTCGTCTCCGGCATGCGCGGCATTAATCCTGAAAATGATCAATTGGTGATCGGTGAAGCGCCGCGTATTCGCCAAGCTTTCGAGAATATGCAAATGATCGCTCAGGCCGGCGGCGCCGAGATCACGGATGCCATTAGTCTGGTGCTTTATCTCACGGCTGAGAAATATCTTGAGATATTCGAAGCGCTGCAGAAAAACTATTGGGGCGATAAAATGTTGCCGCCACTAGAAATCAATATCGTCACCGCGCTGAACGATGACGATATTGTCGAGATTGAGGGTACTTTCGGCCTTACTTAAAATGCCCGGCAAAACAATCTTCAAACACTGTCACCCAACCATTGGCAAAGTGGCCGCGATAGGTTTCAGGATCATCCGGTGCTGAGTTTTCAAATTCAGAATGATGCAGGACCACTTCGGTCAGGCCGTCGCCGATATCTGTAAAAGATAACTCAACCCGGGATGAATTCTCCGGGGGAACCCCAATATGCCAATCGAGCACGAAGCCGTCCGGTGGTGAAAAGCTTTGCACCTTGGCCCACGGAATGGTGCTGCCGTCTTTCATGGTTTGATAGACCGCACCGCCGAGTTCGGCCTCAAAAACCAGCGAGTCCGCATTTTCCGAATCCAGGGAATGACGGTCAAGCGGCCACCACGCAGCAATTTCCTCAGTGAATGCTTTAAAGGCTTTTTCCGGTGTTGATTTGACCTGCACGGTTTTTTCAATTGGCGCAACGCGTTGAATCTGATCGACTTTATTCATAATGTTCTCCTGATTTTAGTTTTTTGATTTATTTTCAACATGGGATTTAAAGGCTTCCAAGGCATCATCCCACATACTATCGAGCCAGCTTCGGACTTCGTCCAAACCGGTTTTATCAACGGCATATTCATTGGCCGTGCCTTTGGGTGTGACGGTGACCAGCCGGGCCTCCCGCAGCACTTTTAAATGCTGGGAAACGGCTGGACGGCTAACCGGTATTTTCTCAGCCAGCATACCCACCGTCATCGGATTGCCTCTCAGGGCTTCGAGGACCGAACGTCGCGTCGGGTCCCCGATGGCAGTAAAGATTGTATCGTAAGTCATAACTTACCAATAAAACCATTCTTTTGGTAAGTCAACACTTACTTAATTTTTTTTTAAATATGCATGCCGCCATCGGCCATGAAGACGCCGCCGGTGGAAAAGCTGCTTTGATCCGAGGCCAGAAAATAAGCGGTATTGGCAATCTCTTCCGGCTGGGCGTGGCGACCAAGCGAAATCCAATTGTTTAGAATCTCGGTTACGTTCGTACCGGAAGCTTTAGAGGCGCGCTCTTCAATTTCCAGCTGAAATGCGTTATCGACTGGTCCCGGGGCCAGCACATTGACGCGGATATTGCGCGGCGCCGATTCCTTGGCGACGCCCCGCACCAGGCCAATCACCGCATGTTTTGACGTAATGTAGGCGATGGAGCCGGGCCGGGCAGTAACGCCCATAATGCTTGAAGTGATGATAATACTGCCGCCGTCATTCATTTCCGGCAGCGCGTATTTGCAGGCCAAAAAGGAGCCTCGTACATTGACCGCCATCACCTGATCAAAAATTTCATCCGGGTAGTTGGTGATCGGTGCTGAGATGCCGCTAAAGCCGGCATTGGCAAACAGCACATCAAACTTGCCCCATTTTTGAACGGTTTTCGCAACATAGTTTTGCGTCTGCGCAGTATCAGAAACATCCGCTTGGCAGATCGCCACTCTGTCAGCGTCATCAAAACTGTTTGCGACGGTGGCTAGATTTTCTGCGCTGAGATCGACCAGCATGATCTTGGCTCCCGCATCATACATTCGCCGGGCACTCGCCAAGCCGATACTGCCGGCCCCACCGGTGATGACACAAACTTTGTCATTCATGTCTTGTGGCATTTCTTGCACTGGCGTATCTCCCATGGTGAATTCCCCTTATTGGTTGCTTCAAATTACCTACGGGGAGAGAATAATTAATTAATTGGATCGTGTCATGAGATATGCGGAAAGCGGAATTACAAAAAACGAAGGTCGCTTGGATACTCCGGCTTTCCATCGCAATCATAAATTTGTTGCGGAGGTTTTAGGCCAGCATTTGTCCACCACCACGGGAGACGTCTTGGAACTTGCCAGCGGTTCCGGTCAGCATGTTGTTGTTTTTGCCAAAGCCCTGCCGAATTTAACTTTCTGGCCCAGCGATCTGGAAGCTGAACAAGTTCAAAGCATTATTGCGTGGCGGCAGGAAAGCGACTGCGCCAATATCAAAAATGCCTTTCAATTGAATGTGACGGATCAGAATTGGGGCTTTGGTGAACCAAACAAACCGCCACAAAACCTCGCTGCCATAATTAATCTCAACATGGTGCATATCAGTCCCATTGAAGTTGCTAAAAACCTGTTTCGAGGGGCCGGGCAGTATTTACAGGCAGACGGCAGGTTATTTCTATACGGGCCGTTCAAACATGATGGCCGGCACAATTCTGCCGGCAATGCCCAGTTCGATGACAATCTACGGCGGCAAAATCCTGAGTGGGGTGTGCGGGATATCAAAGAGCTTGAAGCTTTTGCTGCTGATAACGGTTTAGCGCTCAACAAAACCATAGACATGCCGGCCAATAATTTCACTCTCGTTTTTGGCCGGGATACCGCCAGGGCATGAAATCAATTTGGAATCATGCTTATCTGCTGATGGCGCTAACGGCTATTGCCTGGTCCGGTAATTCAATCACCGCCCGTTTCGTCAATGACATAGTGCCGCCAATCGGTCTCTCATTTTGGCGTTGGGCGGCGGCGGCGCCAATTTTGATAATTATGTCCTGGCCACATCTCAGGCGCGACTTGCCGATGCTCAAACAAAATTGGTTGATTATGCTGACGCTTTCGGTTTTGGCCATCAGCATGTACAGCACCCTTATCTATCAAGCGTTGCTGACAACAACGGCCATTAATTCCTTTCTAATCAATGCCTCGCGCCCGACCATCATTGTACTGCTGTCCATCCTGTTTTTCCGCCAAGGTATTACATTTGTTCAAAGCATAGGCTTTGTGGTGGCGTTGCTTGGCACGTTCACCATCATCCTGCGTGGTGAGCCATCGCACTTGCTGACCCTTGAATTTAACACCGGCGACCTCTGGGTTTTGGCGGCGACAACCGTCTGGGCGCTTTATACGGTGTTATTGCCCAAACGGCCCAAGATGCACCCGACGAGTTTCCTGGCGATTACGGTTATGCTCGGTTTGGTTATTTTGTTACCTTTTTATATTTGGGAGACCATCTACATTAAACCGACACCACTAGAGTTTAAGACCGTCTGGGGTGTTGCCTATCTCGCCATCATTTCTTCGATCTTTGCCTATCTTTGCTACAACCGGGCGGTGGAATTGGCCGGACCTAACAAAGCCGGGCAGGTCTCTTACATGTTGCCGATTATTGGCTCAGGCTTTGCAATTTTGCTGCTTGGTGAAAGTTTCCAATTTTTCCACGCGATCGGGCTGCCGCTTATTTTCTGCGGCGTGTATTTGGGCTCGAAAGGAAAATAACGGCTAAGCGGTATGCTCGGCCAGCAATTTGTCGACTTCCGTTTCGACCCGCGTACCTTTGAAAAAATCCGGATTTTGTTTGGCGAAAAACATCACCGGATTGGTAAAGGTGAAATCTCTAAAATCATCCTCACTCATTAGTCCGTTTTCCACCGCTTCGTAAGCATCAGGCAGGACGCGCGTCATATCGGTAACATCCCAATGGCCAATATCTGAACCAAACATCGCCTTCAGTTTGCGATCAAAATGATTGAGTTTAGGATTAAAAGCGATGGCGTTGAGCCGGTCATCCGCCTCGCAGCCAAAATAAAACGGATCGACAAATAGCTCTGCAATGTCTTCTTTTTTGGCAATTTCACAACGCTTAAATTCGTCCAGTTCAATTTCTTGATCGAGTACGCCACCCATCCGAAATCCTTGACGTTGGGCAAGCGCATCTTCCGGCGTGATGATGTTGCCGCCATATTTTTCAGCCATCTCAGCTATCAGATCCATATCCAATGTCGACGGGTCGAGATTGGCGTGCATGGCGTCGATATTGCGTTTCTCCCAATGTTCAATGATGTCATTATAAAGCTGCGAAGCCCAACCGGCGCCGCCTTCGAGAAAAGCAAAATTCAACTCTGGAAACCGCCGGGTGACGCCATCAAAAAACAAACAACGGCAAAAATAATTCCCGCCGCCGGCAAAATCACCAATATGGTTAAAGACATAATTGCTCGGCGAATTGCGGCGGCCATAATTGCCGCGAGATGAAGTATGACTGGCGACGGCGATTTTTAAATCAATACAGCGTTGCCAGACCTGATCATAATTATGCTCGGTATCAAGGGCCACCGGCGATACTTCAAAAAACGTATTTTTAAGCTGTGGCGCCGCTTCAGCAAGCAGCGCCGGCGCCAAGCGCCGTTCGGTGCCAAAAGTTGCGGCTTTGAAACCGAGCTCATTGACGACAAAATCCAACTCGGCCAGTGCTTCTTCCGGCGTATACATAGGAATGCCGGCCGATGGCACCAGCCGGTCTGAGACATCGCGGAACAGATCTGCCATCATCATATTGAGCGCGCGGTGGCCAACTTGGCGAAATTCGTCTTCGGTGTCATGCATAATGGCAAGGACGATGGTCGAATAGACAATGCCAAAATCCAAGCCTGCCTCATCAAGCCGAGCGGCAAATAAATTCGGCAACATTGCCGTTGCTCGATCCAAGGAATTGGGTCCTGAAGGTTGGCCCCAAAAAATATGCTTGGTGCCGGTTTTCATCCAATACAGTTTTCGATTGTCAAATTTTTCGGCAAAATCCGGACCGGCCACCTTTTTAACGTAGTCCAGCAGGACTTTATTAATCTCCAGAAAATGGCCATCACCATCAACAATAGGATGGTTTAAGTTTTTTCTAATTTTTGCGGCTTCAGTATCCATTGTGCGGATCACATTCATTTACGGTCTCCCTGTTTTAAATTATTTTTCTACTGCTTCTAAAACGGCAGTGATGCTTTCGATATTTTCACGTTCTATCAGATTAATACCCGCGACCCCCGGCATCGTCATCAGCTCTGCGACTTGTTCCTGGCAGATTTTAAGGCCTTCTTCGCGCGGGTCCTTGGCATCTTTGAGACGTTGAATAATCTCATCCGGAATTTCAGCCCCCCAAACGTTTTCTTTAACCCAAAGCGCCGATTGGGCGGAGATTTGCGGGCTATTACTCACCACAACAAACAGGTTTTCCGCAAAACCCTGATCTTCGAGGAGTTCCAAATATTGCCGGACCAGCGGCATATCATAACAGGCCTGAGTTTGAATGAATTGCAATCCGGCGGCGATCCGTTTGTGGAGGCGACCGGTCCAAACGTCATTGCCGGCGAGAGATGGCACATCGACAGTGCCGAGGAAAAACTGCGGCGGGTCACTGATCGGTTTTGAATTGGCTTGAATGCCGCCGGAGCTTATTTTCATCGTCCGTGCCGGGACAATGCCGGTTGTTGTCATTTCATGGGCGATCCGAATGAGCTCATGGCTTTTTAAATCAAATACACCTTTGGCGTTGGGGTGGTCTCCGGTATTCGGGTTATCGCCGCGCACCGCTATAATATTATGGATACCCAGCGCCGAAGCTCCCAACAAATCGTTCATCAGGCCGATGCGGTTTTGATCCCGGCAATTCATTTGTAAAATAACGTCAAAATCATTTGCCGTTAAAATAGAAGCGGCGGCGATATTTGAGATGCTGACATTGGCGCCGGCGCCATCGGTGATATTCACCGCATCAATGAAAGGTTTTACCCGGTTAACTTGATCCAGCATTTCAACGCCGGAGCCGGAAACCTGCGGCGTGATCTCCACGGTGAACGTTATTTCGCCGTTTAAAAATTTCCGGACCAGTGGACTTTGAACAGGTGGCGAATAATTATCCATATAAACTGTAATCCTTTCCCAGCGCTTCGATATTCAATAAGGATTGCCGGAAAGTCTAGATAATAATTGAAGCGATGCTTGATTAAACACAGTATTCACAGTTAAATAGTTTAAACCTAAACTAATTATCCGAGCGGCTGATAAGCGCCGTTCAGGCCCATCCTAGGGAGGCTGACATAGCGGATTTTGACGAAGCCAAAACGGCGCTGAGGGACTATGCCTTAAAACGGGGGGCGGCGGTCTTTGGTATCGCCGATAGTGCTGTGGTCGAGAAGTTTGCTCCGGCTGGTCATGGCCCCAGCGAGCTGTTGCCCAAAGTTGCTTCGGTGATCACCATTGGGGTCACCGGACCAACTCAAGGTACCTGGCGGGCACCGGCCAAAGTCATGACCTCGGTTGGCGCTAATGTCGGGCGAATTTACCGGGTAGCGGTCGGCCTCTCCTTTCATATCGAATCCCGTTACGGCTATCGCTCTATTTACTGTCCGCCGCATGTCGATCCGGAATTCGGTGCCAGAATGCCGATGCAAAGCCTAAAATTGCATGCTGAATTGGCCGGCATCGGCGCGCGCTCACTGGCCGGGGATATCCTATTGGAGCCGGAATTCGGTATGCTTTATTACGGCTCGGTCTACACTGAAATGCCGCTGCCGTCGGATGAGCCGATGGCGGAAAATCCCTGTCCGGCGCCATCTTGTGTGAAGCTTTACAAAGAAACTGGCCAAACGCCCTGTCAAAAATTCTGTCCGGTACAATGTTTGAGCGGTGAGTTGAACGAAGATAACAGCGTTGCTGAAATGAATTTTGATATGTACCGATGTGCTGAGCTCTGCCAGCAATATGAAAATATGCCAACGATGATAGAACGAGCTTTTGAGGCCGACGACCAGCTCGACCGGGAAGAAACGCTATACGGTGCCGAAGCACAGTCTTTTTTCTATAAGGCAACAGCCGGCGTTGATACCAATGCGCAATGTTTCGAATGTATGCGGGTCTGCCCCATTGCCACTCAAAGCGAAGGCGTTGATCCGATCCGCCGGGGTGCCGCCGCCCGCGAAGCCGCTCAAAAGGGAGGCTCTTAAGCATGCCCTACGGCGTCTCAGAACAAATGATCGACACCTATAGCGAATTGATTTTCGATCTCAGCCTCAACAAACAAACACGCCGCGGCGATCCGATCCGCAATCTAGATCATGCAGCCTGGCTTGAGCAGCGTGAAGCAACCGGACTGAACGATCCTGAAATAGCGGCCAAAACCGGACTAGCTGTCGAGCAGGTTACTTTCATCCGCAATATCACGGAGCGTAGAGTGTTCCGGCTCAATCAATACCGCAAGCTTTATCGGCTGGGTGGTGGCTTGCGCTACCGTGAAGACCGTTATCAAGACCCGGAAGAAAAGTTTGAGATGAGCGACGATGCGGTAGCTTTGCGCCTGGCCATGCATTTCCTGCCGTCGCAGGTCAAAAAATTCATCGCAGAAGGTTTGTGGTCAGCTGAAGTGCCGGGTGATTTACTGGCGGCAAATAATTCTAATGACCCGGCGATCATTTCGGCGGCGGCAACGGTTAGCTATGCCGAATTAAGTGTACGCGCTGAACAGATGGCTGCCGGTTTGGCTGAAAACGGTGCCGGGCGGGGCGATGTGGTGGCGACCGTGTTGCCGATGGCTGCAGAATTATTCATCAGCTATTTCGCCTGCGCTCAAATCGGCGCGGTTTTGCTGCCGTTGGAACACAGCTTAAGCGGCTTTGAGATTGCTGAAATTGCGCGGTATAGCAATGCTCACATTGTGGTTTGTGAAAACACAGCAGGCGACGTGCCGGATGGTGCGGTTTCTTATCATGACTTGGTCGCAGCGGAAGTGCCTGACCGGCCA